>JAQWZS010000176.1 GCA_029253325.1 Bacteroidia bacterium | reverse complement strand
AGAGATGTTGGTGTTAAGAGCGATTGGGTATACCAAAGAAATAATAAGAATACCATCCATTTTGGTTTGCAGTCAAGCACCCGTTTCTTTCAACCTGGTAAGTTGACTTATACCTCCGTTGGATATCCTTCTATTGATGATATTAATACCATATATGGAAATGAAAAGTATGTTGGTTCATCTGAAATTGCATTGTATGCTGAAGATCGCTTAAGGGTTAGTAAGGACCTTATTTTTGACTTGGGCTTTAGGCAAGTTAATTATGCTTTCGATGGATATTCAAAATTAGTTTTTGAACCTCGACTGCATGGCACTTATTTTTTAAAAAATCAAGACGTCTTCAAATTTGGATATAATAGGCACAACCAATTTGTAGGTCAATTAAACTTAGGTACAACGGGAAGTCCAAGTAACATTTGGGTGCCTGCCACAGAATTAGTTAAGCCAAGGAAGGTTGATATCATTGAAGTAGGATATGAACGTCAAATTGGAAAGCAGTATGCTGGCTCTGTGAGTTTTTATTCAAAGACTATGCGAGATTTAGTTGAAGTATCCAATTTGTCTGATGCTGGTAATCCAGAACTAGATTGGCAATCCAGTGTTGTTTTTGGGTCAGGACGGTCTTATGGTGCAGAGTTTTTCTTTCAAAAAAGCAAAGGTGAAGTTACAGGGTGGCTGAGTTATGTATATAGCAGGAGTTTTAGAGATTTTATAGATTTATATGATGAAGAATATGAATTTAGCTTTGATCGACCTCATATGTTTAAATTTTATCTTAATTATACAAATCCTCGTAGTGACTGGAATCTTGGTTTTAATTATATCCTTGGCTCCGGTCAGTTGTTTACTATACCCATTGGTAAGTATAGAGATATCAATGGAAACACGCAGTTGGAATATAATGCTTTGAATAATTTCAGAAGTAATACCTACCAAAGATTTGATATCAGTGTAATTCGTTTGAAAAACGCATACGGATTAGAACAAGAGTGGCGTTTTTATTTATATAATGCCCTTGGAAATAAAAATCCTTTGAATGTTGCAGCTGTGTTTGATAATACAAATTTTTCTCAGGTTCAAATAGATCGTGCTTATTTGGCTTATGTACCAGGAATAGCATACATAGTTAAATTTTAGAATTAGAAATATGAAAAAATATATCATAGTTATTTTGAGTTTTTTGACGGTAGGATGTTATGAAGACACCATAAGTCCAGATTTACTCCAAGATTATCGTGAAAAGATGGTTGTGAATGCAGTATTAACCTCAGGAGAATTAATAGAACTTAGTCTTACAAATAGCTTGTCTGCCATTGATACCAATGGATTTAGGAGAATACAGGGTTCTAATATCAAAATTGAAACATCATCTGGATCAGAAAAGATTATGAATAATGTTTCTGGCGATATGAATTATGTATCTGATTTAATTGCGAATGCAGGTGAAAACCTTAGCATCAAAATAAAACATCCAGATTTCACTTCAAGTGTAACATCTACCGTTGCTTTCCCAAATTCGGTTGGAGCAACTGCTACTCTCACAGTAGATGGTGGTTTGGATACTTCAGGTCTTCCTGGTGATTTGATTCAAGTATCGTTTAAGGATCCAGGTAATCAAGTCAATTATTACCGTCTTAGAATACGATATGTAAACCAAACTACTGGTTCATTGATTCCTCTAGCATTTACAAAATCTGATCCGTCATTAACAGGGTACAACTCATATATACTTAATGATGCTAGCGTTATTTTTTCAGATGAGTTATTCAATGGTAATGATAAATTGATTAGTACTGTAGCTCCAAGTGGTTTAGTTTCATCCAATACAGGGGATAAATATGAAGTAGAACTTTCGCATATTTCAAATGATTTCTTTGAGTATTATCGTTCGATTCAACGTGCCCAAGATGCCCAAGAAATCTCTTTTCAAGGAGGGTATAATAATGCGGTAGTTATTCACTCAAACATTAAAAATGGGCTGGGTATTTTAGCAACTCAAACCAATAGTGTTATCATTTTGAAGTAATAAACTTTTATCGATAGATAACCGTTAATTATTATAGAAAATTAATTGTAGCTTGCGGCTCATTTTTACATGAAAATAAGATCATTTATTCTCTTACTTTTTTCTGTCTTTTATTTGGATGCATATACACAGAATAGCATCTTTCGTGGATTTGTATATGATAAAGAGACAGGTACACCCATCATTTCAGCTATTGTTACTTTCAAATCAATTAATCAAGGGAGTTATACAGATGGTCAGGGGCTGTTTGCAATTGCTGAACTAAAACCTGGTAAATATGAATCGTTTGCCACAAGTGTTGGGTATGATACTGCATTTTTTACTGTTGATGCTAGACCAGGAAAGGTCATTTCTAATAACTTTTACATTAGCTCACAAAGCAAACAGTTAAATCAAGTTTATGTGTCTGCTGATAAAATACGAAAGACTAAGGAAATTAACATCTCTAAAACTACCATCAAACCAGTTCAGCTTACTCGTATTCCTTCAGTGGGAGGAGAGCCTGACTTAGTCCAATACCTACAAGTATTACCGGGAGTTGTTTTTTCTGGTGATCAAGGCGGTCAACTCTATATTAGAGGAGGATCTCCTGTAATGAACAAAGTATTATTGGATGGACTTACCGTTTATAATCCTTTTCACAGTATAGGTCTTTTTTCTGTGTTTGATAGTGATATTTTAAAATCAGTCGATGTTTATTCCGCTGGTTTTAGTTCGGAGTATGGTGGAAGAATATCCGCAATAGTTGATGTAAAAACTCGGGATGGAAACAAAAATAAATTTTCTGGGAAGGTGAATTCCAGTCCTTTCAATTCTAAAATATTATTAGAGGGCCCATTAAAAAAATATGAAGCTGGAAAGAGTAGCAGTAGTTACATTGTTTCCTATAAAAACTCGTATCTCAACAAATCAGCACCTATATTTTATCCTAATGTGAATGATGGAGTTCTCCCATATTCATTTAGCGATTTATATTCTAAACTTTCATTTAACTCTGCCAAAGGTAGTAACATGAGTGTGTTTGGATTTGATTATTCAGATGCTGTTGATTTTCCTAATTCTACTTCCTACAATTGGAAATCGAGAGGTCTTGGATCAAAGTTTCTTCTTGTTCCTGAAGGGAGTAAAACTATATTAGATGGAAGTGTGACATTTAGTAATTACCTCATTCAACAGATAGAGTTTGACAGTAGACCAAGAAAGTCAGGGATTAACGGATATAATGTTAATCTTAATTTTTCTCGTTTTTTAAACGAGTCAGATAAACTTAAATATGGACTTGAAATGAATGGTTTTAGAACTGATTTTGAGTTTTATAATACATTAAATCGTAAGATATCTCAGAATGAAAATACAAGTGAGATCAATGCTTTTGTCAATTATTTAAAGAATTTTAACAAACGTGTTCTTTTGGAAACAGGTATTCGGATGCAACGCTATGCTAGTCTGCAGGAAACCTCACTAGAGCCTCGCATAAGATTAAAATATAATCTCACCAAACGAGTACGATTTAAAGCCAGTACGGGTCTTTATTCACAAAATTTGATGAGTGCAGTGAGTGATCGTGACGTAGTAAATTTATTTTACGGGTTTTTAAGTGGTCCTACTGATTTACCAGAAACATTCTTGGGCGAGGAGGTGACTACAAAGCTCCAAAAATCAAGACATGCAGTAGCTGGATTTGAATTCGATATCAATTCAATATCTGAGATTAACGTAGAGGGTTACATCAAAGAATTTACCCAGATAACAAACGTTAACCGAGATAAGATTTTTGATAATACGAGAGAAAATCAAGACACGAGACCTTATTATCTGTATGAAAACTACATCGTAGAAAATGGGGAGGCATATGGTTTTGATGTTACTTACAAATTAGAGAATAAACAATGGTATCTCTGGAATGTATACTCATTCAATATTGTAAATCGGTATGACGGTCGAAGGGAGTATCAGCCACATTTTGATCGAAGACACAACATCAATATTGTAGGTTCTTATGACTTTGGTAAAGATTTGGTTTGGAATGCCAATGTTCGTTGGAATTTTGGTTCGGGTTTTCCATTCACCCTTACTCAAGGTTTTTATGAACGATTGGATTTTAATGGGGGAGCAAGCACAGACTATACCTCAACCAATGGAGAATTAGGAATTTTGTATGACGATTTAAACAAAGGTAGGTTGCCTTACTACCATCGTTTGGACGCCTCCGTAAAACGAAGAATTAACTTTAAACGAAAAGCACAAAACTCCAATCAAAAAGCGGAAATAATCGCATCGGTTACCAACGTGTATAATCGTCAAAATATATTCTATTTTGATCGTATCAACTACAAACGCGAAAACCAACTACCACTTCTGCCCAGTTTATCCATCAGTTATTCATTTTAAGCAGGGATGAGATTAGGCTTGTAAGCCTATATTTTCTCTAGCGGAGAAGACGAACACGACTCGTCCAAAATAATCTTAATTGAAGTGTTGTGAGGTGATACTTGATAAGTATTCAACGAATGAACGTCTTGCTTCAACTGTTGATACATTTCGTATAGTGGCTTATTGTGTGATAACTCCTCGAGCAAACGAATCGTTTCCGTGGGAGGAAGTTCGTTGTAGATGAGTTGAAGTAATTTGTCTTGAGTAAGGTCTTTTACCATATTTCTTATTGGTTAATTTACACTCATAACGACATCATTCGATAGATAGTGTTTGGGATGTTATTTTTTTAATACCTCAATACAAAATTCTCTTTC
The DNA here is from genome assembly GCA_029253325.1 of Bacteroidia bacterium. Classification (GTDB taxonomy): domain Bacteria; phylum Bacteroidota; class Bacteroidia; order NS11-12g; family UBA9320; genus UBA9320. The sequence goes on along the minus strand of JAQWZS010000176.1, from coordinate 772 downwards.
GATAGACTAGGATCAATCCAAACCAAGCCCACAAAGAATAAGTCGATGGTTATTGTAATGTCTGGTTGTTGCTTTATTTGATTCCATGCTTCCTCCATTGATTCGGAATAGTGAATGTCATCAAAAATAAAAATTGTCTTTTTATGGCTGTTTTTCTTCAGTATGTTAAAATAAGTCAATGTGGGTTCGCATCGATGGTTGCCGTCTAAGTATATGAGGTCAAATGATTGTTGGCTTACAAGATGGAGCGTTTTGTCAAAGTCTCCCGTGATGCACTGAATTTGAGAAAGTTTTAGGTTTTTCCATACTTGTACAGCTTCTTGGGCTACTCGTTCAGAACCCTCAAGCGTAGTTATATCAACGGATTGGTCATAGGCCAGATATGCCGTGGTAATTCCAAAAGATGTGCCTAGTTCTAGTACTTTGTTAGGTTGAAAATGTTGTGCTATTCTCCGCAATAGCTGAGCATATTTTTTTGATTTTAATGAGTTTTTGGCAATGGTATTTATTTTTTTCTCAAAGGTTTGACCTGATTTCCCAAAATCAACAAAGTCAATTGAAGTCGTATCGGATTGGAGTCTTTTTCGTTCGTATTCAGCTAAAGAGTAGTTTCCGTCTTCATTTGAATTTAATACTTGGGTAATGAATTGATATACAAGTGGGGAGTGAACACTGTGTTTTCCCTTAGAGGATAAGAAATATCGTAGATATTTTAAGGTGATTTTTATCTTGCTATATGGGGTTGTGTCAATCACCTTAAAAGTCTATGATT
>JAQWZS010000241.1 GCA_029253325.1 Bacteroidia bacterium | reverse complement strand
GAGGGGCTAAGGTAAGTGACAAAATATTAATCATTCAAAACCTATTGAACATAGCAGACCACATTATAATTGGTGGTGGAATGGCATACACTTTTAAATATGCTCAAGGTGGCACAATAGGCAACTCACTGTTTGAGGAAGAACGTGTAGTAACTTGTCTAGAAATTCTTAAAGAAGCTGAGAAGAAAAATGTACAAATTCACTTGCCAGATGATAGTGTCATCGCAGACAAATTTGATAACAATGCTACTACAAAAAACTGTCAAAGCAACCAAATTACTGAAGGTTGGATGGGATTAGATATTGGAGAAAACGCCATTAAAAAATTTACATCTGTACTTGCTAATTCCGAAACTATTTTATGGAATGGACCAATGGGAGTGTTTGAATTATCTGCCTTTGAAAATGGTACAAAATCAATAGCTAAAGCCGTTTCAGAAGCTACTCTAAACGGTGCGTTTTCTCTTATTGGAGGTGGAGACAGTAGTGCTGCTGTTAAGAAGTTTGGATACACTCAACAAGTAAGCTATGTGTCCACTGGCGGTGGTGCCCTACTTGAATATTTTGAAGGAAAAAAACTTCCTGGAATTGTAGCTATTGAAGATTAGCCATTACTTCTGACCATCTGCATAAGCAAATACTTTTTTCAATAAATCAGTTGTTCTCGACACTGGGTTTGATCTTATCTTATCTTCTTCAATTTTGATTTGAGTGAACAAAGCAGACATTGCTTTGCCTGTTACATATTCGTTCAAATCTGTTTGAACTTGTTTTCCCATGACTGTATTATATGCAGAACTAACCTTGGTCCACGGCTCATTGACCTTTACTTTTTCTAATGATGTTTCAATGACTGGATAAAATTTTTCTTTGAGTTGATTGGATGTAGCTTTTTGTAAATATCTAGTAGCTGCTCCATCTCCGCCTGTTACAATAGAAATGGCATCTGAAATACTCATTGATTTGATAGCATTAACAAAAATTGGCTTAGCCTCTACCATGGCGTTTTCAGCACCTCTGTTCATGGAGGTAATTAATTTGTCTAGATAAGGACCTGCCAATCGATTTGTGATTGGGTTTCCCTTTATTTTAGATACGGCACTTTGAATATCTTGAGGTAAAAGAATTTTGTATGCATTGTTTTTTAAAAAACCATCCGTTTTACCTAAAAAAGATGTTCCAGAATTAACCCCAAACTCTAAAGCTTGTTTCAAACCCGAAGAAGCCTCTGACTGCGATATACCAGATGTGGTTGTGCCTGCCGAAGCTAAAACATCTAATATTTCATCGCAAGACGTTAACGTAAATGATAATAGGATAAATAAAATATACTTTTTCATAGCGATTGATAATTTGTAATACAAATCTATACTTAATAACTAATTCTTATAAAAAAATTCTTATAAAAAACTCTCATAAATAACATCCATGATATCTGTTCTAACATTCTGTCTTAATAGTTTTTTATTTTCTTGACTTGGATATACTCGATTGCTCAAAAAGACATAAATTAAATCATACTTTGGATCAGCCCAAACCATTGTTCCAGTAAAACCAGTATGCCCAAAACAAGCTGTCGATGCATAATCTGAGGCTAAATTGATATATCGTTTATTAAACTCTGGTTTGTCCCAACCAATTCCTCTCCTGGAATCACTTGATTGTTTAGAGGTAAATTGTGTTATAGTTTCCTTTCTCAAATATCTATTACTATTATAGACGCCTCCATTTAGAAGCATTTTCATCAAAATTGCCAACGACTTTGAATTGCTAAATAACCCTGCATGTCCTGATATACCTCCTAACATTGCTGCTGCTGGATCGTGTACAAATCCATGTACAAGACCTTTTCTCATATCAGGACTAATAGATGTTGGAATTATGGCAGATTTATCAAATTTATTTAATGGTAAATAAGTTATTCTATCTATTCCCATTGGTCGATAAAATACAGAGTCCACATAATAATCCATAGAAACTCCTGTGATGCGTTCTATTAGATCTTTCATTAATATCATGCCAAGATCGCTGTATTTGTACTTGCCTATTGTGCGTAATTCAGAATTCAAAATTTCATTTTTTATCTGCTTCTTGTAGGATGATAACATATATAAGTCATTACCCACATAGGTATGAGTATCAGTAGCTGTATTAGAATAAATTGAATCAAATACAGACGTATCTGCAATTGTACTTTTATAAAATGGAATCCAGCTTTCTAAACCTGCCTTATGTTCCAAAACCATTTTGATAGTCATGTGAGCCTTGTTTGTGCCTATTAATTCTGGAAGATATTTCATCATTTTATCGTTTATAGATAAATCACCATTCTCTTGAAGTTTCATAAGAGATAAAGTAGTTGCAGCAACTTTGGTTAAAGATGCAATATCATACAAATCTGATTTTTGAACTTTTAACTTACTGCTAAATGTATGATTTCCAAAACTCTTATCAAACACTATTCTGCCATCTTTGACTACAAGAACTTGACACCCTGGGGTGGCTCTAGCTTTTATAGCTTGGTTAGCAATGAAATCTATTCGCTTCAATTTCTCACTTGACATCCCCACTTCCTCAGGAAGTCCATGAGATAACTCTTGAATGACCACTGTTTTTTTACCCATTGAAGCCTTGTACGGTCCAATGGAGACTGGGAGTGTTCCGTCTATTCCAATAGCTCCAAAAATAGCTTGTGCTGCTTTTAAGTGATGTGCCTTCTGGTCTTCATAAGCAACTAAAATAGCATTTTGATTATTGAACTTTTTTAAATTGTAAGGATTTCCAAAATCAACCAAAAGAACATTGGGTTTATGTCCAATTTGATTTAAAAAATTAGCTGTCTGTCCTGTAATACCAAAATTAGGTGGATATTTACTTGTATTGTGAAGCGATACAATAACTAAATCATAGCGACTTGTTAACTCTTTCAA
>JAQWZS010000132.1 GCA_029253325.1 Bacteroidia bacterium | reverse complement strand
CAACATCAGGAGTGTACGTATAATTCGCTTTAGGACGAGGTATAATATCTAACTCATCGATTTTTAGTAAGGAGTCCTTACATTCAAATTCATTGGTTACAACCAACTGAATTGAATACATACGGTCTGTATTATAAACATGACTGATATTCTTTTTATCACTCGTGTTGCCATCTCCAAAACTCCACCTAAACCTACTTCCTACACCTGTATTAGTTTGGTTGCTAAAATTTACCATACTACCTACACAACTCGGATTTGGACTCACATCAAAATCGACAGATGGCAGTGGGTTAACAACAATCCTCGATTTAGCTATCACGGGTTGACTACAATTATCTGTTAATGTAACCACATAGGTTGTCGTTGTTACAGGTGTGACTGTCTTGTTTGGACCAGTACCTAAACTATTATTCCATGCATATTGATAAGCACTAGAAATGCCCCCATTAGCTGATGGCAATAAATCATAAGATTCTCCTATGCATATCTCAACATCGGTAGGTAAATTTATATTTAATTGTGGTCGAACTGCAACATACAAAGAATCCCTGACCTCATTTAAACTACAACCGTCGTCCACCTGTACTAAAACTTTCTGGTTCGAAAATAAAATCGGTAATGTGAAGTTTTGAGAATTACCAGCACCGTAATTCCATTTATAAGAATAATTTTTTGAATCTCCCCCTGTCGCTGTTGCTTGATAAGTAATATTTTCTCCATAACAAGCAGTATCCTTCCCTAGGATTGATACCTTCATTGGATCACGTAACGAAACAATAACTGTCGCATCAGGCTCAAAAACACTACAACCGTCCGATAGGCTAACTGTGTAACTTGTGTTTGCAGAAGGATTAACTACCAGTGAATCTAAAGGAGTCTTACCCCTACCCCAATTATATTGATATCCTAATGGATTTCCCCCATTCGGGTCTGCCTTCAGAGTAAGTGATTGGCCAAGACAAATAAAAGTATCTTTAGTAATATCTATGCTTAGAGAATCTCGTACTGCAATGTTATAAAATGCAGTATCATTGGTTGGTGTACATTGATCTGTATACGAGATCCAATAGGAATGCTGTCCTGAGCCTACTGGGTTTATTTCCCATTCTACAAAAGAAGATTTACCCGATGAATTCCCATCTGAAAACAGGTAATTATATGATGAAAGTCCACCTTTGGGATCTAGCCGTAACGTTGCACTTTCGCCTTGACAGATTAAAGAAGGTGATCGTTGCGTATGAGTCAACGAATCTCTTACTATTACATTAAACGTTGTTGTATCATTTTTGGGAGTACAACCGTCAGAAACAACTACAGAAATAACTTCATCATCACTAAATTGGGTAACCCAATTGTTTGTATCCAAATTAAATGGTAACCACTCAAATTGATGATTACTTAACAAACCTCCAGTTGCAACAGCATTAAGCGTTATGTCTTCCAAAAAACACAACGTAGTATCTGCCAATGGCTCAATCTTAAGTGAATCTAAAACCTTGATAATGACGGAATCGTAAATAAATTGTTGCATACAATCATCTCCAAAACGAAGATAAATGGTAGTGTCGGACGTAAAATTCATCAACAGACTATCCGTTCCAAGAACCCCATTCCAAGTGTAGCTATAATCTTTAGAGCTACCTCCTGATCCTACTGCAGACAACCAAATATCTTGATTGAAACAAACTGTCGTATCTGGAGTAAGTGACAAGCTCAAACTAGGTCTAAACGCTTTAAATTCAGCTTTATAGCCAGACTCCGTTGCAAATTGATCTGAGAAATGTCGTAATGTTACTGCACCTGAAGTAATTTTTATGGGATTACCTCCATTTGGTATAGAATCTCCTGTAAATCCTCCAATAAGAGGAGACAATGTATTGATACCATTATAGATATAAACAGAGTCAAAACCCTCTTCATAGGCAAACTCGCTGAATGTAAGGTAAGCACTATCGCTCACCCCAAAATCCAGAGTAACGGTGTCTCTGGTGAGGTTAAAATAGTTTGATTCACCCCCATGATCATATACAAAACCCTCACAAACATTGTATGTAATCCATTTGCCTGCAATGGGAAGTGATGCTTTACATATATCACGTAAAGAGTCTATTTCGATGTATGCTATTTTTTCCATTGAATCTTTGACACCAAGAAAACATCCTTCAGCAACTAGCTTAACATCATATTTACCTTGAGCACCAAAAACATTAGTAGGGTTTTTTAGAACCGAAGTATTCCCATTACTAAAGGTCCATGAATAACTTTTAGTATTAAACGACTCATTTCTAAATGGAACGATATCATCAGAAAAACAAAATAGTGTGTCTGCACTGAAGTTAACTTCAACAGAAGAACTATCATATTTCTGTCCAACACCAACTGCAAACCATGCATTAGTTGTAGCAATCACCTCATTACTACATGGCCCATACAAATCTGAAGCAGACTGTATCGCATAATATCGAGCTTCTTTGAAATTTGAAGAGGGTGTCAAATAATTAGTTAAGTTTCGAAAAGCAATTTGTTCAGCTTTTTTAATTCCAATACTGTCTACCTTGAATGAATCACCATTATCATTTATTCCTGAAAAACCTTTAGTAAGAAGATAAAACCAATAATTCTGCACACCACTATTTATATGAACACCTCCATTATCTGATGGTGCAGTATGCCAGTAATCTCCTTTGTAAGTATCTGGGTCTCTAAAATCATTTGGCTTTGCCATGTTTCGAAGACCTCTTCCTGATGAGGTAATATCCTCTCCCATTCCCCAATCAAATTGAGTAGAGTCAGCATAAAATTCTATGGCATTCCCAAAAATATCACTAAAAGATTCATTCAAAGCCCCACTCTCATATCTGTATATAAGCCCTGCACTATTAGTAGTAACAGCATGAGTTACCTCATGACCACATATATCTACGCTTGTAAGCGGATACCATGAACTTCCATTGCCATCTCCATAAGTCATCACATATCCATTCCAAAATGCATTTACATAATTGGACCTATAATGAATATAACTTCTAATCTTAGCACCATTCCCATCAAAACTATTTCTACCAAAATTCTTGAGAAAATAATCATAAGTCATTTCTGCCCCAAAATGAGCATCAGTAGCAACTTCATCAAGATTTACATTATAATTATTCCAATAATTATCTGTATCTAAAAAGTCGACAGCAGCACCATAAGTCTTTCCTTTCTGCATGTTGTATGTCTCTATTCCATTTCCTCTCCCTGACTCACGTAATCTAAAATTAGTTGGACTTGTACTGTCTGTTTGAATAGATCGAACCCCTCTGTATTTGGTATTTGCCCTTCCTTTTACCTCTACTTCATGGATTAAATCCTCATAGGCCCATACTTCTCCAGTTAGAGCATGGATATAAATATTCTTTTTGATTAATGGCTCTAAAGCATTAATCTCCAAACCATAGCACAGACTGAACTCTTTTGAAAAATCTAAGTCTTGAGGAACATAAATTAATTCGGGTATTGGATCATAAGTAGCCAAACTATCTTCTGTCCAAAGCTTTATCATCGCTTCTTCCTCCTCAATTTGCCAATTAAAAACACTTCCCCCCGAAAATTTTATAGCTATTTGCTTTGCTTCTTCTGGCTCAATAATTGGCAATGCAATCATCGGATTATATATAATACCATTGAACCCCTTGAGTATCTCACCATCAAAATGAGCTACTACTTCACTCCCCAAAATATGCTGATTATGAATACTGTGAGTATATCTTATTACATCGTAATCATTGTTTTGAGCAAATTTTTGAACCAAGTTGCTTTCTTTTGAGAGCTTTAAATAATCAGCAATGAAATCTGAAGATTGTGATTTGTTAATACTAAGATGTTCGATGTTGACCACATTAAAATGAAACCCTTTGTCTCCCCATTCATCCGAATAATTTGAGAGTAAATTTTGGGCATTCATAGACAATACTAAAAATAATAATAAGCCGACAAAAGATATCCGATGCTTAAGATTTTGGATTGCTACTAACATTATAACTACTTCAGAATCACGAATATAACGATTTATGACCTTAATATTTGAATAATTAAAACCAAACAACAACAACAAAAAAGTGACATCTAAAGTAATTTCTTAATTCATTCTATAACTCTTTTTACATAACCTTCAACAGTTACTCATGCTCCACTTTTTATAACAAAACAAAAATTTATTTTACATGATTGATCCTAAAATTTTGTTCACAAATCAATAATTTTATTTTTTTATTTTTAATTAATCTAAATAAAAATAGATTTGCATCAGAAATAATGAAAAAAATATACACACTAATTTTTATTCTAATTGTTCATTTTGTAAATGCTCAATCAACAGATAACACCAAAAGACAGCTTAAAAATTCTGCCCAAACTCTTATTGATAGTAAAGATGGCAACTTACTAATGGCTGCTTACGGTGAGGTTCATTTCAACCAACCTTTTGCAGATAATGCCCAATACAACGGTAGCCTTGATGTGCACCGACAAGTTTTATTATTTGGATACAAGTTTGACTCTAAAACATCCTTTATCACAGAAATAGAGATTGAACACATCAAAGAAGTTTATTTAGAACAAGCGTTTTTAAACTACAAAGCTAAACCGTGGCTTAATCTCCAAGCTGGTCTTATGCTTATTCCAATGGGAATTGTCAATGAATACCACGAACCTACTACTTTTAACGGTGTTGAAAGACCAATGATTAATAATGTAATTATTCCTACTACATGGAGAGAAATCGGAGCAGGAGTAGCTGGTAATATATCTGATATTGGACTTCGATATCAACTATATGCTGTCAATGGTCCACTTGGATACGATGATGGACCTAAACTTAGTGGGCGAAAACCAATCAGAGGAGCTAGACAAAAAGGATCTCAAGTAACGGTTTCAGACTTTGATCTTTCAGGTAGACTTACATATTATGGTATCAAAGGTTTAAATTTTGGATTCTCTGGATATTTTGGTCAAACAGAATCATCATTATTTAACAATTTGAACCAAGATAGTACTATGCTTTCTAGACAAGCTGATAGTTCTAGCATTGGCATCAACATGATTAGCAGTGATTTTAGATATCAATTAAAAAACTTTGAAGCTCGTGGAGAGGTTATTTGGATGAATCTGACTAACACTAATGAGTATAATTCCATCACAAACCGAGATCTAGGAAAAACTACGTACGGATATTATGCAGAAGTCGGATATAACATTGGATCCGCTTTAAATCTAAAAAATAAGCTAGTCCCATTCGTTAGATATTCAAACTATGATACTCATCACAAAGTATCAGCTAACCAAAACAAAAATCTTGCCTATAGCAATGAGGTAATCACAACAGGAATATCATGTTTTTTAAATCCTAACTTTGTAGTTAAAGCTGATTACCAACAGCAAAAAAATGGTAATAACACAAAAACAAACACCTTCAATGCGGGGATAGGTTATTGGTTTAGATAAAATGCAATTAAAAACAGTTAAGCGAATCTGCATTCTTGGGATTGTTGCCATTTCAGCTTCATGGAGTGGCTATCATTCCCCGCTTCCTGATCATCTAAAAAAAAAGGTAAACAAAACACTCATCCGAATTTTTGGTAAAGACATCAAACATTCGGATGAGATACTAACTGATTTGCATAG
>JAQWZS010000128.1 GCA_029253325.1 Bacteroidia bacterium | reverse complement strand
TTAATATGTCTACTAGTAACATATTTTCCTTCTTTTCCAAAAAACGGGGAATCATTGATTGTAAAAAGCATACTAATGGTAGGTTCATCTATAGTGATTGATGGTAATGCTTCTGGCTCATTCATATCAGAGATGGTGTCTCCAATTTCAAATCCTTCTAGTCCAGAAATTGCACAGATATCTCCAGCATTTACAGCATCAACTTTTACTTTTGCAAGACCATCGTACAAAAAGAGTTCTTTTACCTTACCCTTGGTGATAGAGCCATCTCGTTTTACAAGAGCAACTTGTTGGTTCACAGTAAGCTGACCTCGTTTGAGTTTACCTATCGCAATTCTACCAGTATACTTACTAAAGTCTAGAGAAGTAATCATCATTTGTGTATTTCCCTCTTCTTGAATAGGTGGTGGCACATGTTCCAGTATAGCATCCAATGCAGCAAACATATTGTCTGTTGGTTTTTGCCAGTCTAAACTCATCCATCCGTTTTTGGCACTCCCATAAACAGTTACAAAATCAAGCTGTTCCTCATTAGCATCAAGGGCAAACATTAAATCAAATACTTTTTCGTGTACCTCATCTGGTGTACAATTTTCTTTATCAACTTTATTAACAACGACCACAGGTTTTAGCCCTGCTTCAAGTGCTTTTTGAAGTACAAATCGAGTTTGAGGCATTGGACCTTCAAATGCATCGACAAGAAGAAGAACCCCATCTGCCATGTTCATAACACGTTCTACCTCACCGCCAAAATCACTGTGACCAGGAGTATCTATAATATTTATTTTAGTGTTTTTGTATTTGACAGATACATTTTTAGATAAGATGGTTATTCCACGTTCTTTTTCTAAATCATTATTATCCATTACCAGTTCTCCTGGTTTTTCATGATCTTTAAAAAATTTACACGATTCTAAAATTCTGTCGACTAAAGTTGTTTTACCATGGTCAACGTGAGCAATAATTGCTACGTTTCTAATGTTTTGCATAACGCTTTTTGAAAAATATGGTGCAAAGGTAGTTCTTATTGCCATAGATTCTATTACTTGAAACATATATCCCACAGTCATTGTCCTTTATAATGGGTAATTGACTACCCGTCTAGTCAAGAGTTATCCGATTTGTACAAAAATCATATCTGAAATTGTCGTAGATCATAAATTTAGAAATTGAAATGCACTTCGTTTGTGGCTTGTAAAACTATAAGAAAAAATAAAAAAGATAATATTATGAGTAAACTAGAAGAAGCTTTAAACACTTACACTGAAGAATTTAAGAGTAAAATTAAAATAGATGTTGATCAAGATCTGCTAAAAAAAGTAGCTAAGGGTCTTGGTCCGTCTATTTATAACAAGGATGCTAGTAAGGTGTCGGGCTCTGACAAAATTGAATTAGAGACTGTTAAACAAAATTTTTTAATAAAAAAGTTAGGTTTAGAAGATGGGCCTCATCTCGATTACGCAATTAAAGAAGTAATGGAGCAAATGGGTACATCTAATCGTAATAAATATCGAGCGATGGTGTATTATTTATTGACTGTAAAGTTCAATAAAAAAGCTATTTATAATTAGTGACTAACGTATTAGAATTAGTAGTTTTAAATTTAAATAAGAGTATATAATGACTGTAGTGAACCTAATGGATGATTGTCAAGAGGATTTACAAGAATTTGTGATTAATCATATTGGAATGTCTGGTCAAGAGTCAAACATTGTTTGTAAGACAACCTATGACGCATTAGACGAAGATCATGTTAATTTAGATAATAGAATATTTAGGTCAGATGAAGCTGATGAAAAGAAATCTTTATTCATTCAAACATTGATTTCTAAATTGAGTTTTAAGTGGATTAAGATGGGTTTGAATGAACTAAAAGTAAAAATATTGATTCAGAAATTTATTCCTTTCGTTGTGAGTATTATCTTCTATAAGTTGGATGAAAAATGTTATGAGGCTGAAGAGGCAATGGTTTTAGCATGATAACTATCTGATTTATATATTTAGCCATGTGAGTGATTTTTTTGTTGATTATGAATGGAATGTGTTTTTAAATGGGTGATAAGTTAGGACTAGAAATACCAGTAAGTGATTTTCAAAGGGCTAAAAAATTCTATTCTGCGATTTGGAATTATGAAATTGAAGAAGAGAAGATTAGTGAAAAATTAATTAGATTTTTCCCCTACGATTCGAGTATCGGGGTGAAATGTGCGATCGTTAGAGAGGATACAATAATGAGTGGGAGGACTAAGAATGACCCTGTATATTTAGATTGCCTTCAAGATATAGACATCATAATAGCACGTGTTTCGAAAGCGGGAGGCAGAGTAATAGAACCAAAAACTATAATATCCAAAAACCTAGGTTATTATGCCACATTTGAAGATTCGGAAGGAAACTATATTTACCTTCATTCTCTCAAAAGAACAACATCGCTGTAGTTCAAAGGGGGAAAATATAATCTAGTAAGTGTTTATTTTGATTCGCTTGGTTAATTCATCAACATCGGACTTAAACTTCTTATCTGTATCAATTAAGTCATTAACCGTTTGACAAGCGTGAATTACGGTAGAGTGATCTCTTCCTCCAAAATACATTCCAATGTTTTTGAGAGATGCTTGAGTTAATTGTTTAGCAAAGAACATAGAAATTTGTCTTGCTTGAACTATTTCTCGTTTTCTAGTTTTTGATTTCATTAGGTCGACACTAACACTGAAATAGTCGGAAACTAATTTTTGAATAAACTCGATAGAAATCTCTCTCGAAGAATTCTTTACAAAATTCTTCATCATTTTCTTGGTCATATCCAAATCAATCTCTTTTCTGTTAAGTGATGCTTGAGCAATCAGTGATATGAGTGCACCTTCAAGCTCTCGTATATTATTATCTACTTTATTAGCAACATATTCAATAACCTCTGGAGCAAACTTGATACCATCTTGATACATTTTTTGCTCTAAAATAGAGATTCGTGTATCAAAATCAGGATTTTGAAGATCGGCAGATAGGCCCCATTTGAAACGAGATAAAAGTCTTTCGTCAACATCTTTTAAATCTTTTGGTGCTCTGTCTGATGTTAATATTAGCTGTTTACCATTTTGATGGAGACAGTTAAAAATTTGGAAAAATATTTCTTGTGTTTTTTCTTTCTTAGCAAAGAATTGAACATCATCAACAATCAGCACATCTATCATTTGATAGAAGTGAAGAAAATCATTGTAATTACCATTTTTGGCACTATCAACATATTGATTGATAAATCGTTCAGAAGAAACATATAGCACAGATTTGTTGCTGGATATTTCTTTGATTCGGTTTCCAATAGCATGGGCTAGGTGTGTTTTGCCAAGTCCAACACCTCCAAAAATCATTAATGGGTTGAAGGCAGTTCCTCCAGGTTTGTTGGCAACAGCATAACCCGCAGATCTGGCAAGACGATTACATTCACCTTCAATGAAGTTGTCAAACGTGTAGGAAGCATTAAGTTGAGAGTCAACATTTAGCTTTTTCAAACCAGGTATAATAAACGGATTATGAATATTATTTGAGAGATTGATAGGCATTCCCATCTCATTCTTGTTATTGTGTGTCACATTTCGGGTAGGCATATTAACTGTGTATGGTCTATTGCTACCTGCACTTGAATTATCTACAATAACATTATATTCTAATTTCGAACCAGGACCTAATTCTTTTTCAAGAGTTTTTTTGAGCAGTGCTACATAATGCTCCTCAAGCCATTCGTAAAAGAATTGACTTGGAACTTGAATAGTTAAAACCTTATCTTCAAGTTTTAAAGGCTTGATCGGAACAAACCAGGTTTTAAAACTTTGTGGGTTGACGTTATCTTTAATCGTCTGAATACATTTTTTCCACACAGTTTCATGTTGTTCGCTCATTTAATTTTTAGTTTTTTAGTTTAAAAGGTTGGTTCATGTACCTTAGATGCTTAGCCTATAAATACTCTCGCAAGTTGGGGTAAAAAAAGTTTCTAAAAAAATATTTTTAGTATTGATTTTATGAAATTTTTTCATAGGAATAGTTTTGCAATTTAACGATATTAAAGCTATCATACTCATAATCAATACGTCCCAAGTTTAGTCCAGCCCAACCAGTTTGGTTAATAAAGATATTTTCTTGAGTTTTATTTTTAATTTTTTGTGGAGATTTCATAAAAGTGTGCGTATGTCCACCCAAAATTAAGTCGATGTGTTTTGAGTTTTTAGCTAATACAACATCACTTATTTTATCAGAATTATATTCATACCCCAAATGAGATAGGCAGATTACTATGTCGCAACCTTCGGATTTGAGCTTTTTTGCTATTTCGTTAGCTTTTTTAACGGGGTCTTGATAGATAATATTTCCATATAGATTTTTTGGGACAAGACCATCTAATTGTATCCCAATTCCAAAAATCCCAACTTTAAATTTCCCTTTTCTGATAATTGTTAATGGATCTATTCTTCCATCTAATGGAGTATTTTTAAAATTATAATTGGCACATAAAAATTGAAAGTTAGCGTGAGGTAATTGTCTGTAAAGCCCTTCAATTCCCCCGTCAAAATCGTGGTTGCCTAGTGTAGCAAAATCATAACTCATCTCACTCATCAATTTAAATTCAAGCTCACCACCATATTGATTAAAATAAGGTGTTCCTTGAAATATGTCACCACTGTCTAGTAATAATACATTTTTATATTTTGATCGTATCTTTTGAATTATTGAAGCTCTTCTTGAGGCACCACCCATGCTAGGGTATTTTTTGTGATTGGCAGAAAATGGGTCAATATGACTATGCCAATCATTGGTGTGTAAAATCACTAAACGTTCATTGTCCCTGCCCCATGATGTAATAGGAGTAACAGATAACCCCGCAGATATTAATCCAGCTTTTTTAATGAATTCTCTTCTATTCATAATTTACGTTCATTAAAGTATAAAGGCAATGGATTGTAATTCATTATATAGTCAATGAGTCCATCTCGTATTTTAATGTTTGTGTCCCATCGTTGAATAGCTTTAGCTAAAAATTGATATCCGTCTCCACCATTTGCCATGTAATCATTAATAGCGACATGATAATATGGCTTGTTAGGGTTTTGAAGATTTTGGAACCCCTCTGACAGAGGTTCGCCGCCCTTATTTATGATGTGATTTTGAAGTTCTTGAACAATATCTGAAGGTATTTTTAGAATAGTGATTTGATTTTCAAATGGCATTAATTCATAGATTTCACCGAGAGTAATCAAACCGGAATCTAATGTACTGCGAATACCTCCATAGTTTAGTATACAAAAATCAACAGAATATCCCGCTTTTTTTGATGTATACAAAACTGCGTCTGACATCATATTGCCCAATGCACTACTCGGTTTTTGTTTTTCGATGAAGACGGGACAAAAGCCTATAACCTGATTCATTACTGAATCTAATTGCTTGGCATATGGTTCTATAATCTGATCAATCTTTTTGTTGTTTTCGTATGAAGGTTTGATAGGAATATTAGGCGAGATATGGGGATAAATTTGATGATTAGTTTGACATTGGACAAACAAAACAATCATCAAAATAAAAACGCTTTTTGACCAGATAGGCATCCCAACAAATCTATGCATTATGCTCATTAATTGGGTCTTTTAATTACCAAACTCGAAAAAATTACCTTGTTGGTAGAAGTTTTGATACAGTAGCATAAGTTTGACTTACTTTGAAGTTCAAGTCGTGAATATTTTTCAAAACATCAAAGAGGCTTTTTCTTCTATACGAACCAATGTAACTCGTACGGTCATCACCTGCTTAATAATATCGTTTGGTATTATGGCTTTGGTTGGGATTTTGACTGCCATTGATGGAATTGAGAGCAGTCTAGTAAAAAACTTTAGTTTTATGGGTGCAAATTCATTCAATATTCAAAATCGGTCTTCTGGTTTTATGCTTGGGAGAAATAAAAAACGGGTTTTTTACGAATCAATCACTTACAAACAAGCATGTGAGTTTAAAGATCGATTTGAGCAAGATGCTATGGTGTCCATTAATTCGAGTAATTCATGGACAGCTACTGCCAAACATCGTTCCGAAAAAACAAATCCTAATTCATCTGTATTGGGCGTAGATGAGTCCTACTTGCGTGTTGCTGGATATGAATTGAATAATGGTCGAAATTTAGCCCTAAGTGATGTCGAAAGAGCATTGCCTATTGCTGTTATTGGTAAAGAGATTAAAGAATCTTTATTTGGTAGTCGAGATTGTTTAAATCAATTTATACACGTTGGTGGAGTCAAATTAAAAGTGGTAGGTCTATTATCTGAGAAGGGTGGAGCTTTTGATTTTGGTGGAGATCGCGTAGTTCTTATTCCGGTATCTTTAGCAAGAGTCAAATTTTCTCGTTCAAATTTGAGTTACAATATTGGAGTTTCTGTTGATGATGTGAATGGCATGGATGCCATGGTTGATTATTCAAATGTCATTTTTAGACAAGTACGACGATTGAAAGTTAAAGAAGAAACAAATTTTAGCATTATTAAATCAGATAGTATTTCAAAGGCATTGCTGGAAAATCTCAGTTTGATTTTGCTTGGGGCTATTTTCATTGCTGCAATTACATTGTTAGGAGCAGCTATTGCTCTGATGAATATTATGCTAGTCACAGTTACCGAACGCACAAAAGAGATTGGAACACGAAAAGCTATAGGAGCTAGAAGTTCGACGGTTCTCAACCAATTTGTTATAGAGGCAATTACCATTTGTCAGATTGGTGGATTAGGAGGAATCGTTCTTGGTCTAGCCATGGGAAATTTAATTAGTAATTATATCGGTGGGACATTCATAGTCCCTTGGCGATGGATTCTGCTGGCATTAGGTGTGTGTACAATGGTTGGGTTAGGTGCTGGTATTTGGCCAGCTCGTAAAGCTGCACGAATCAATCCAATTGAAGCACTCCGTCACGAATAAGCAAAAAAAATCCCGACCGAAGTCGGGATTTTAGCATTTATTCGAAAGAACAAAGTATAATTATTCTTGTACTACATCAACATCGATTTCAAGAGATACTTCTTTATGGAGGTTAATAGTTGCTTTGTATGCTCCGATGTTTTTCATGTCTGGAGCAGATATCTTACGCTTATCTACTTTAAAACCACGATCAGCCAAACTCTTAGCAAGTTGTAGTATGGTTACTGAACCAAATATCTTTCCATTCGAACCTGCTTTGGTTGGAATGGTGATTTTGATATCTTTCATTTTCGCTGCTTGAGCTTCTGCATCAGTTTTTACTTTAGCTTGTTTATGAGCAGCCTGTTTTACATTCTCATTCGCCATTTTAATGGCAGAAGGAGTAGCAATAGTTGCTAGTCCGTGGGGTATTAGGTAGTTTCTACCGTATCCGTTTTTCACTTCAACGATATCGTTCTTATCACCAAACCCTTTGACATAATCTTTTAATATTACTTTCATTTTATTTTGAATTAGGGGTTTGAATTATTTCATTTCGTCTGCAACGTATGGCAATAGTGCAATGTGTCTGCATCTTTTGACCGCTACGGCAACCTTTCTTTGATACTTTAACGATGTTCCTGTAATTCTTCTTGGAAGAAGCTTTCCTTGTTCGTTGATAAATGCCATCAAGAAATCAGGATTTTTATAATCGATGTACTTAATACCACTTTTTTTGAAACGGCAGTATTTCTTTGGTCGTACAATGGGGGTTCTGGTATATCTTTTTCTTTTTGCCATCTTATGATTCCTCCACTTCGTTAGTTGTTGATTCTACCTTAGCTTCTACTGTTGGAGCTGCTTTTGCTGCAGGTTGTGCTGCTGGTGCTGCTTCTTTTTTCTGCTTGGGCTTGTTAAATTCTCCGTTTCTTCTTCTTTCGTTGTACTTCACTGCGTGCTTGTCCAGTTTTGTTGTAAGGTAACGTAATACTTGCTCATCTCTTCGATAAGCGAGTTCAAGTTTGTCTACAATTTCTGCGTCAGCATCCGCTGCAAATTCAAAAATCTGATAGAAACCAGTTGTTTTTCTCTGAATCGGATAGGCCATTTTAGTGAGCCCCCAATTTTCTTTGTGGATGAGCTCTCCACCATTTTCTGTAATCAGCTTCTCGAACGAGCTTGCTGCATCTTGCAACATTCTCTCGCTAAGCACGGGTGTCAGTATGACTACAGACTCGTAATTTGTTTTTGCCATTTTATATAAATGTATAAATTTTAAAGGGGTGCAAAAGTAACTTTTTTTCTGAATTTAAATTCTAAATTGGTCTACTTTTTTTGGTTGTGTTTATTTAATTAATTTTTTAAGTAGGGTTTGAACAACTTTCTCTATTTTTTCAACACTGCTTGTTTATCCATTTTGTGGGGCTATACTTTGCACTAGTTTACCATGGGAAGCTACATTGTAAGTGCTCGAAAATATCGTCCAGAATCGTTTGAAACGGTTGTTGGACAGAAGCATATTACCGAAACTTTGGTGAACGAAATCACCAATGATAGACTTGCACAAGCCTTTTTGTTTTGTGGTCCTCGCGGTGTTGGTAAGACGACATGTGCTCGTATTCTTGCCAAAGAAATTAACAAAAATACTGTTCCCGAAGGATATGATTTTTCGTATAATATTTTCGAATTGGATGCAGCTTCGCATAATTCAGTAGATGATATCCGATCTCTTACTGAGCAAGTGAGAATTCCACCACAGACAGGTGACTATAAGGTGTATATTATTGATGAGGTCCATATGCTTTCTCAGCAGGCATTCAATGCCTTTTTGAAAACATTAGAAGAACCTCCAAAATATGCCATCTTCATTTTGGCTACTACGGAGAAGCATAAAATCTTACCTACTATACTTTCGCGATGCCAGGTATTTAATTTTGATCGAATACAAGTCCCTCAGATTATGAGTCACCTTCAACAAATAGCTCAAGAAGAAAATATATCAGCCGAAGAAAGTGCTTTACATTTAATTGCTCAAAAAGCAGATGGAGCTATGCGAGATGCCCTATCCATTTTTGATCAAATGGTGAGTTTTGGTGAAGAGGGTAAAGTGACCTACCAGGCAGTACTTAATAATCTCAATATTTTGGATTATGATTATTACTTCAGAATAATTGATTCATTCTTAGAAGGAGATATTAGTGGAGTATTGGTATTGTATGACGAAATTCAACGCAATGGTTTTGATGGTCAATTGTTTCTCAATGGCCTGGCCAATCATTTGAGAGATTTATTAGTGGCACAAAATGCTTCGAGCCAACAATTGATCGAAAAATCGCAAGATATAGCCGATAAATACTTGACTCAATCCAAATCTGTCACCCCATCTTTTGTGGTAAATGCCATTAATATTTTGGGAGAGGCAGACATGAATTATAAATCGAGCCATAATCAACGACTTCACGTAGAATTGTGCTTAATCAAATTGGCCTCACTTCAACATGCCATAGACGTGACTAAAAAAAAAAGCCTAAACGCATAGTACTCAGCGAATCAGGTTTTTTTAGTTATTTATTCGAACCTTCGATTGAAGAAGATTCAGTGGCTCCCAAAATCAAAGATAATTCTACGAAAACAGACGATCAAGATACTCAAGAGTTAGTTCGTATTGGGGGGCTGAAAAATATGATGAAGACGGTGGGGGTCAAATCACAACGCTTTGACTCTCAACCAATTTCTGCTCCTTCAACAAAATCTCTAAACGATTCTCAAAAAGATTTGACATTAGAGGATGCCAAACGTTTATTTCTATCGTATGCAAAGGAGCTGACTACTCAAAAAAGAACCAGTTTGGCAGCATTTCTTGCCGATCCATTATTGACAATGGGAGAGAATAACACAGTCATATTCACCGTAGGCTCTAGGATTGTAGAGTCTGAGATTACAGAGGAAACCACTAAGATTGTGGCTCATTTTGAAGCTAATGGGTACGCCCTCAACAAGCTGGAATGTAAAGTAAATGCCAAGCAAATCAGTGAATACAAAGTATTTTCTCCCAAGCAACAATTTGAGGCACTGGCCAAAGAATATCCCAAACTGACGGATTTTGCCGAGCGGTTTTATCTGGATTTTGATTAAGACTTTATAGAATGGGTTAGTTTTAAATTTGAGCGACAATAATCAAATTTGGCTCAAAGACCACATTGTGCCAAGTGCGTGCAGAGCTGAAGAGTATAATTTTTTTGAAGAATACGTACTTCCACCAGCCTATTTTACGAATGATTTCTAACAGCGGATTTTGATTTCTTACCAGTCCTCCGTATACTTCAGTAGCAGTAAAACCAATGCTGCTCATCACCTGAAGTGCCGAGCTTTTGTTTAAAAATGTCTCGTGACTGATATCGCCATAGGCGTACAAACTTGTGAGGGGAGCATCCATGTTTGGAGTTCGTAAGATGATTTTCCCCCCGGGGTTGAGACATTGTTTTGCGTTGGTTAGGAAATTTATGAGCTCGTCTTTGGTAAAATGTTCGATAATATCCAACCCGACTAATACATCCACCTTTTCTCCTTTTGCAAAAAAGCCATCAATGTCCATGCAATGCACATTTTTGATGCCCAGTTGGTGTGCTACTTTTACTTGTTCTTGACTGATGTCATATCCTGATACGTTTTTGTATCCTGCGTCCATGGTAGGTTTTACAAACGTTCCAAACCCGCACCCCATGTCTACTATTTTAGCATCTTTGTTTGGTGGGAGAAGATGAATCAATTCTCGGTAATTGTGTCGAGATTGTTCCTTTAGCATTGTTGCATGATCAATATTAAGTTTATTGACCTGTGTACTGAAGTAATTATTGTAAATGATGTCTCGGTAATTCAGCATGTATGCGTGCAAACTTATGTTATTTTTGCTCGATGCTCAAAAGCTATTTTCACAAAAATGTGCTTGAGGCTGGTTGTGATGAGGCTGGCAGAGGATGCTTGGCTGGTCCCGTATATGCGGCAGCAGTAATTCTGCCTTCTGGAGTGAGATTGCCCTTGCTTGATGATTCTAAAAAATTATCTTCAGACACTCGCAACATTCTCAGACAGCAAATTGAAAAAAAGGCATTGGCATGGGCAGTGGCAAGTTGTTCGGAGCGGGAAATCGAAAAATATAACATCCTTAATTGCAGTATCCTTGCAATGCAACGGGCGGTCCAGCAGTTGTCTACTCGACCAGAACATCTGCTCATCGATGGCAATCGATTTAAGCCTTTTGATTTTTATAGTTATACCACCATCATAAAAGGAGATGCCAAGTATAAAAGCGTTGCAGCTGCTAGTATACTGGCTAAAACTCATCGTGATGAGTACATGATTAATTTGAGTGAGAAATATCCTGAATTTGGTTTTGAGAGACACAAAGGTTACGGCACTCAAAAACATGTAGAAGCAATTCAAAAATGGGGCTATCTCGATTGTCATCGTAAGACCTTTCAATTGAAAAAGCTGAACCTGAGATAGGGCTTTAGTTTATGTTGATAAAAACTAATTGTTGGCTTCTACCTTTGCTCTTACAAATGGCTAATTACCCATCTATCAAGGAACGAACGGATCTCTCTTCAAAGCAGAAATGGTACGCCATTATTTTTGGGGCAGATACCCAAGAGGGCAGACGATTTGATATCTGGTTATTGTGGGCTATTCTTTTTAGTGTCTTAACTATAATGGCGGATAGCGTACCTAGTATTCATGATAGTTACGCACTTCAGCTAAAATATATTGAGTATTTTTTTACTGGAGTATTTACCTTGGAATATATTGCCCGATTGATGGTTAGTGAAAATACGAAGAGTTATGCAACCAGCTTTTGGGGAATCATTGATTTGGTGAGCACGATACCCACTTACCTGACGTTCTTTTTCCCTGCATCTCAATTGTTTAGAATTTTACGAACAGTACGCCTACTTCGAATTTTTAAAGTGCTCAGACTCACTCGTTTTATGGGAGAAGCCCAAGGAATGGGAGCAGCCATTAAACGAAGTAGTGCCAAGATAACCGTGTTTTTTGGGGTAGTATTGGTGATAGTAGTGGTTATGGGTACTATCATGTATGTGATTGAACCTCCAGAGGCAGGTTTTACATCGATTCCAAGAAGTATTTACTGGGCAATTGTAACACTTACCACAGTAGGTTATGGAGATATAGCACCAGTGACAGGTTTAGGTCAGTTTTTGAGTGCTGCACTCATGATATTAGGTTATGCTGTTATAGCAGTTCCTACTGGAATTGTCAGTGTAGAATTAGCTCAAACTAATGGTCCACTTGTGTGTTATGCATGTAACTATGCGGAGAAAGACAGCTCTTCAAACTATTGTAAAAAATGCGGGACACTACTAAAGAAATAGCCGACTACTACCACAATGAGAAGGGTTATCTTGTTTTTACAAGAGCTTATCACCTCAAGCGTGGTACATGTTGTGGTAATAAATGTCTTCATTGTCCCTTTGATCATGTTAATGTGAAAGTTAGAAATTCTAGCTAAAACGAATACTCTGAGCAGGATGAATTCGATGAATAATTCTAATAGGTATGTATGTAAATACAAAACATACAAATAATGCTCCTAAGTTGATGTAGATGAGATATTCCCAGGGCAGATTGAAAGGCACAGCATCCATATAATAAGTCTCGGCATTTAGCTTGATAATGCTGTATTTATTTTGGATGGATGCAAAACCAAGTGCGACTCCGTTTCCGATTAGAAGCCCAGCAGTAAGTATGAAAGCACCTTGCCAATTAAAAATATTCCCAATTTTAGACGATTGAGCTCCCATTGACTTGAGGATACCAATCATCGGAATACGTTCGATGATTAAAATCAGTAGGATGGTAATAATATTAATAATGGCAACGATAAACATGAGTATAATAATAACAAGTACGTTGGTGTCGACTATGTCAAGCCATTGAAACATGGCCGGATATAAATCTTGAACGGTGTTTATAGCGTAGGTATAATCTAAATAATTTTGAAGTTTGTTTTGGATGGTTATCACATGCTCAGCCTGATCCACATTAATTTCATATCCAGCAGCTTTTGAATAGTCCTTACTTACTACACGTTGTATAGATCGGAGGTGAGCGATTGCAAATTGTTTATCAAATTCTTGGAGTCGAGTGTTAAATATGCCAGATATTAGTGGCATTCTTCTTCTTACGTTAGACTGATCGATAAAGTATAGGTTTACCCGATCACCTGTATCCAGGTTCAATATGGAGGCGGTGTATTCAGAAAGCAAAATATCATAGGAATCAATAGTGTCTGTGTAGTGAGGAATCTTTCCTCGGACTAGATGCTTTTGATAAAAAGAATAATCATAATTAGCTGATAAACCCTTAAGAATGATGCCTTCCAAAGTGGTGTCCGATTTGAGAATACCTGCTTTGTTGATGAACGGAAAAATAGACGATACATGCTCTTCTTTTTCAATTTTTCTAATCATTTCATAGTCTATGTCAAAGAGGTTGGTTTCGCTTCCAGAAGCAAGTTGATATCGATTAATACTAATATCGCCCGCATACCCTTTGATTTTTTCTCTGATTTCTTTTTTGAAGCCAAGTAGAATACCAAAAGCAAGAATAACTACACATATGCTAATAGATACTGCAGTAATGGCCAATGAAGTGATCGTTTTAGTAAACGAATGTTGGGTATTAAAGCTCAGTTTTTTAGCGATATGGTATCCTAATTGCATACTTTTGATTTACAAGATTAGAAATAGAAATGAAGAAATCAGAACTTTTTGCTTTTTTGATGATAATTTTCATTGGATGCTCTTCCATGAGCAGTAACCAAACAGAGGTAAAAAAGGATCGAATTGTTTTAGGTGCGGAGCAATTAGGTCAATATGTTCCCCAGTTGGGAGAAAAGAGTGTGGCTCTTCTTGTGAACCAAACTTCGACTATTGGTAATGTTCATTTAGTTGATACGTTGCAAGCCTTGGGGGTGAATATCAAAAAAGTTTTCGCACCAGAACACGGATTTCGTGGAGACCACAGTGCGGGTGCCGTTGTTAAGAATGGATTAGACAAAAAGACTGGCTTACCAGTAGTTTCACTTTATGGAAAAAATAAGAAACCAACGCCTGAAATGTTGGCAAATATTGATGTGATTATATTTGATATACAGGATGTAGGTGTGCGTTTCTATACTTATATATCTACAATGCATTATCTGATGGAAGCTTGTGCTGAGCAAGGTAAAGAATTGATAATTTTAGATCGACCGAACCCTAATGGATTTTATATAGATGGTCCTGTATTACAAAAAGAATATACTTCTTTTATTGGTATGC
>JAQWZS010000114.1 GCA_029253325.1 Bacteroidia bacterium | reverse complement strand
ATAATATTTCAGATTTTGATACTTTCATATGCAAGTATGAAAATGGGTGCCTGTATTTAACAGGAGAATTAAAATTTCAACTCAATATCAAAAACGTTGTATTTAATGATTTTAAAAACAGTGGGTTAATCCTATTTTCACAAATTGGACTTAGAGTTGGTGGTACAGAGATTGTAAAATTTAGTAAATACGGCAGTGATTGGATGTTAGAAAAAGAACAAAGAAAAATGTATTCTGATAATATAGACGATCTGTATATAAATGGAAGACCTACTGTTGAACTTGAATAATTTACAAAGAAAATGAGAAATGAATTTAAATATGGAAAGAATAGTTTTAACAATAGGGTATGTTCCTGAAGATAACAGTTTAGATATAATTTATTGTGGTGACTCAGACTCCTCTGGGACCATGGAATTAAATTTTGAAGTTGTTGAAAATATTTGTTCAGGTGTAGATAACGATTTTAATATTAGTATTGAAAATAGTGACTTATGGGATCATAATTCCTCTTTTTATAAATCAATTTCGACTTACGTATCTAATTACCTTAATTTAGTTATATCTCCAAGCCAAGTTTATGGTAGTTATGCATTACTAAATGATGAACCCGATAATCATTCTTTAAATATGGAAATTATTGACTCTGAAGCTGGAACATTTAGCAATGAAAACAAAGAACATAATGGTAAGATTTATCTCAGACATTACTTTGAAGAAGATGACGAAATTTATGATGAATCTATTTGTATTTTTAGTGTAAATTAGAACCACAAATGAACATCCCTAAACAAATAATCAAGCAAATAATCAATGATGAAATTAATTTAAAATCATTTAATGAAAATGAGTTAATACAATGGCTCATTTCTAATCTAATAAATGTTTTATGTGATAATAAAATTTTTGCAACCACAGTTAAAAGTACACCAATAAAAAAACCTGAATACACTTATTTATTTGAAGTTTCAGCAAATTATAAAGGCACCGAGTATCACATAGAACTAGGAATTTTAAATCGAATTAATTTAAAAATTGAAAATATCATAGCAGGAAATTCAAATAGAGTTTCAGTCTGTTTCTTTGACAATATTTCTGAAATTCAATCATTACTAAAATCCATTAATGAGTTAAATTACCATATTACTAAAATTGAAAATACTGGCACCCTCATATTAAATTAAATAAATGAAAATTATATACATTGATCTGGATGGCGTAGTTGCTAATTTTGAAAAAGGTAGACAAGAACATTCTTTATCTAATATTACACCATTCATAGGAAGACCAGATAAACTTCCAGGTATCTATGAAAATTTAGAACCAATACCAGGAGCAATCGATGCAGTAAATAAACTATTAGAAGATCAAGTTTTTGATGTCTACTTTCTATCTACTGCACCCTGGGATAATCCAGAGGGATGGATGCACAAACGATTATGGGTTGCAAAATTTTTTGACGAAAAATTGATTAGAAAACGTCTAATACTATCTCATCACAAACACCTTCTAATTGGAGACTATCTAATTGATGACAGAAGATTCAATGGTGCATCAGAATTCAAAGGTGAATGGCTTCATTTTGGTTCTGAAAGATTTCCAGATTGGAAAAGTGTTTTAAATTATTTAAAATATAAGAAATAAGAATTCAATCTTATTATCAGTTTCTTGCTAAGAATTCCATGTTATCCATGAATCCTTTTTTTTCCATTTCACCCCATCAAAACTCCACTCCTCTTTTGTACCATGACCCATTAAAGGTCCTAAGATACGACCAGTATAAAGAACACATGAATTATCAATTATATGAATTGGAAAGACAAAACCATTTACTATTGGAGGTCTTTTAAATTCCTTGGGTGAATCAGTTCTGATTTCCTCCTCATAACTAGCAGACATATCCTTAGAAACCTTGAATGATTCTATAATTTTTGGGGTTGATAGCTTAGGTAAATTTCGTTTTAAATCACTAATTTCCATTTGTAGTTTACCGAAATCATGAAGCAAACCACTTTTAAAAATGGTCTTTTCAACTTTAGTGACTTCAGATCTGTAGTTATGTATATTGCTTGAATTAATAGTTAATTTATCCAACAATGTTTTTGTATTACTTTTTAAATCTATGAACCCTTCATCAAGCTTTTTATTTAAATCGATAGATTTTATATTTTGTATTGATTTAAGAATTTTATCAAGTTTTTTATTGTAAAACTTAAACTCCTCATAATTAGTATAATCTATATTTTCTTCCTCTATGAAATCTATTTGAAAGCCCTCGTCATGATTTGAAATTAACTTATATTTATCAATTACTGTATCATAAAGTAGAGCGTTTACTTTATAGAAATCTTTTTGTCTTAAGTAATCTAGTGTAACCATAAATTAATTCAAATATTAAATTATTCTCTTTCTTCTAATGAAAACAAACCCTGCATTATTATTACCATAGCTAGTGTATCAAGCTCGCAATATTGAAGCAATGCTTTCTTTAGCAATGACCGTTCTTTATCGCTAATATAACTCCATTGCAATTTATTATAAGCCATCATAGCTGCTGAACCATCGGCAACTTCGCCTAGATCATCAAATAACTCAGTATTTTCTAGTCCCTCAATTTTATCAAATGAATGTAAAGTTTTATATGGATCATGATTGGTTTCGTTAGTAATCCAAGTATGATTCTCAAAATTTAAACTAGAATATTCCTTTGATTTTCCATATAAATCTTCATTGGAATACCTTTCTCTTAAATGCTTACAGTCATTTATTATAGCTGGTAGTATCTGTTTTATAGAATTACTACCACCTGCAAAAGGACTGTAGTAAAAAGACCTAACAACTTCAGCTAAATCAACCATATTTCGTTTTCCTTCCCTCCTCTCACCCTCATTATTTTTATATTCTGTTATCTCATCAATAAAATTTATTAATTCTTCAAAACCATCAGGTTTGATTTGCATTAAATCATCTTTGATTTTATTTAACACTGAATTTTCATGTGCAGCATATCTAAAAATAGTTCCTCCATTAGATTCTAATGATTTCTTTAATTCTTTCACAAATTCAACATTGGGATAAGTGTTTGGCTCCCATGATATATAATCATTGAAATGCTCCACATTACCATCTTCATGCATAATATGGTGAGAGAATTGAAATGCAACTGTCTCATATGGTCTCATTCCTTTAAAATAGGGTAATGCAACAGTGCTAGTTTCAAAATCAATCATATTTAATGGGTACTTCCAATCCTTGGAAAATTCCATAAATTTTTCTTTTAAAAAAATATATGATGAAGATTTTGATTTAACAGAATTAATTTGATAAACACGTCTTTCGTGTGGTGTCATCCCCGGATATTTGTCATCACTATTAGATGTGGGTTTTAATAAATCTGAGTCAAGCATTGATATGTACGGTACATTCTGACTCATTACATTTTTTGAAATTTTGGCACCACCTAGTCCCATCCATAAGTCAGTTATAAGAGGTTCATTTAATTGATTTATAGCTATTTTTCCAATCTTTTCCCAATTATGATTTGACCAGCACTCACTAAAGCCACACTTTTTCAAAGTGTGGCTTTTTTTATAATTGCAGTTTTTACACTGAATTGATGGTTTTGACCAATGGCGTTTTTTGGTTGTATGGAGAGCTTCTGCCCATGGAATAAAATCAACTAATTGACTATTTTCAAGTGGAACGTTAACATTCGGAACTGCAAGAGTATTCAACTTATTAATAGTCTCCCTCATTGGAATCTCTCTTAAAATACTAAGATTTCCACTATTAAAACCTTTAAAAGATTTATCAACTACTATCGAAGTCCTTCCATTTATATCTTTCTTAACCTTGAACAATTGATTTAGCCCATCTGCACTAGCTTTCTCGTCTTTATCTATTAATAAAAGATATGGATCAATTTCAAAATTAGGAAGGGCTTTCTCTAAAACATAAGTTTGAAATGCTAAATCATATAGATAAGGTTGCCAACTTGATTTTACTTTATCTCCTTTGATAAATACGTCATTCTTGCCGATAGACTTAGATTTTACCTCAATAAGCTTCAATTTATTACCATCTCTAACGAGAATATCGACCCTAACAAAAAAATTTTTAAAACTAAATGCTCCTTCAGCTATAACAACATTTTTGCTTTCATTCAATTTCGAATTTGTGATTAAAATTGCTTCTGAATAATCAAGCGTTTCAACAGTAATTTCCTCAGTAATTGGATCATTAGAATATTTATACTTGGCTAACTCACCAACTTGATAGCCCCCTTTAGCTAATGCCTCCAAAAAGGAATCTTCTTTTTGCTGATTTTCATATTCATCATTTTTAGTGTAAAACAATTTTGTAGGACAAGATAGCGCTTCATTAAAAATGGTTTTAGTAAACATCATACTATAAAACCACAATTAATACTTTAAAAATGTATCTGAGTTGACTCTAATAAGATTAGGACAAAGGTCAATTTCCTTATAAATAATTTCAGTAATTAGTTTGTCAGTTCTGACATCAATTACACCATATGTTTCATCTTTTTGAGAAAGTGTAAATAAACTAGAATGATAATTACTGCCATCCTCTAGCTTAATTGGCTGAACGCCAATATTTAATCCTTTTGCTAATAATCCTTTACCTACTATTCGGTAATATTTAATTTGATTAAACATCTTCTTCGCTAATTCAGGTGTTAGTGTGCATTGCATTTTATTTACACCTGTTTCAACCATTTTTTGTAGGTTTTCATTAAATTTTTTCTCTGGTTTTAAAATCGTATCACATCCTTCTAGATTTTCAAAAATTATTTTCATACCCTCAACACTAGTGTACTTGTATGAGGTAGATAGATTTTTTTGAGGGTCTGATCTATAGTTGTGACCAAGGCAAGTCAAATTACTTCCTACATAGTGAAACCCAGAAATCCAGTTTACATTGCTAATATCAAATATTTCAAGAGTGTCTATATCCAAATATTTAAATTCCTGTTGCTTGTAATAAATTATTGGTACAAGTCCATTGGCTGGGGTTCCAATATCTGTGAAGCCTTGAACTATCACTTTATAATTAGATATTAAAGCTAGATCATCTTCTACTTTATGTAATTCTATATTGTTAGAAATCTCTTTTATTTTCATGATTTATTTATATTCTTTTAACCCTTATTTTACAATATTAATTATTGTAAGTATTTAACTGAATCTATCTAACGGTTTTTTAAAAATTAGTGAATGTATTTATGCTTCAACTAAATTTTTATTAATTGCCAATTTACATTATAAAAATTAATTACTACTTATGTCCACATTAAAAATTTCACCAAAAATATTAAACGAATATTCAACTATTCTAAATGAGGTAGACCGTAAAATTTATGATTTAGGAATAGTACTAAGACAGAAAAACTTGGCTGATTTAACTTTTGTAATCAAACGCTTAGATTCATTTAAAGACATTTATGACGAAAGTCTGTTTCCAAAAGCTGTTGAAGAGTTGAAATCCAAAAAATTGGGTAAATCTTTTAACGAAATACAACTGATAATTTGTTCTAATTACTTACTCAAACCAATAGAAGAATTAATTGAAGAAAACCTCACAAATAAATATAGTCTGAATGTCAAGGACTCGATAACAAATATCGATTGTGATTTAGATAATGATGATGATTTAATTTATATGGTTCATAAATTTACATTTTGGACACTATTCATGACAAGAAGTCTTTTACTAATATGGGATAAAAAAGACCTTAAGAACTTTCCGCGGGAAAATTTTTTGGAACTTAATGTCCTTGCAAAAAGTATGACTTTTAAAACTCAAAAAGATGTTGAACAATTTATAGAGAGAAATAAAAGTAAAACCAGAATTGCATTATTCAAACGCCAGGGGATTTTTATTGAGTCAACTTTTAAAAATTCCCTAGGCTATTTAAAACGTTTAACCAATTCAATAAATAGCTAGTTTTAATGGAATTTAATTATGATAAATACCCCGAAGGAATATCAGATTCTTTAAGTTTCCTCGATCAGGATGAATTAGTTTGGGAGAGAGGATATTATTGTAGAGTCGAAGAAGGTTGTTGGTATGAGTTGTATGTTACCGATAGAATTAAAAAGCTATTTCCAAGCTTGTATGAAGAAAAAGGAAACGAAAAAGTTGTAGCGAGCCCATTTCTTGGATTCAAAGGTTTATTGCTTGATCACTACGAAGAAAGTAATCAAATTACTTTCTATGATTCTGAGAATGAAAAAAAATTAGGTTACCCCCATTTGACAAGTATATTTATTCAATTTTTGAAGGATTGATAAATCTCATATTTCATAAATTTACAGGACTCATTCGAGTTAGATGCGAGTTTTAAAAAATCACTTTACTAATTTTATTAGCATAAAAACAAGTTTGAGTCAAAATTTATTCTCAATATGATTATTCTTGTTTAGTAAACATAAATTAGCATCTAATTATAATTATTAATACAACTTATTAATATTAATTTGTAATATATATGTCTGAATTTAACGAAAAGCAATCAACTTTTAATCTAATATCAAATGATGGAATCATTGAAATGAGGGGAAAATTCATTCACGAGTTGGTTAAAGAAGATTTTCAAAGAGTAGGGTCAATAAATTTAACCAACTATAAATTAATTG
>JAQWZS010000110.1 GCA_029253325.1 Bacteroidia bacterium | reverse complement strand
AGTAATATTCCAAGAATTAATCCAATCAATAGCTGGTTATTTTTCATGAAAAATCCCAAGAATTTAGTGGTTGTATTGCATGATGTGCAGTAAGATCAAACTGAACAGGAACTAACGAAACATAATTATTATCTAGTGCCCATTCGTCGGTATCTTCGCCCTTATCCATGTTGGTGAATTTACCTGTGAGCCAAAAATAGTCTCTACCATGCGGATCTTGTCTATGGTCAAATTCTTCGACCCATTTTGCTCGTGCTTGTCTACATACTTTTATTCCTTTTA
Organism: Bacteroidia bacterium; assembly: GCA_029253325.1. Taxonomy (GTDB): domain Bacteria; phylum Bacteroidota; class Bacteroidia; order NS11-12g; family UBA9320; genus UBA9320. The sequence continues at coordinate 5,075 of JAQWZS010000110.1, read as the reverse complement.
TTTCATCTTCTGATACATTAGGAATATTTACACTCAAAAGAGTAGCTTTTGGCATACCGTGATGAAAAACATTTCGAATGATTATTTTCATATAAACTTTAGCGGCACTAAAATCTGCATCCCAACTAAAATCCAGTAAAGAAAATCCAAGTGATGGAATTCCCTCGATTGCACCCTCCATAGCAGCACTCATGGTGCCACTGTAAATGACATTAATGGATGAATTAGAGCCGTGATTGATACCACTAACTAGCAAATCTGGCTTGCGATGCAATACTTTGTCCACGGCTAATTTTACACAATCGGCTGGCGTACCACTGCATTGATAGCTTTCTATTTCATCTCCAAACTGATTATTTTTTATCATCCTCAATGGTTTATTAATAGTGATGGCATGTCCCATTCCACTTTGTGGACTATCTGGAGCTACTACAACTACTTGACCAAAAGACGACATGACTTCAACCGTAGCTTTAATGCCTGGAGCGGTTATACCATCATCATTACAAATGAGTATCAGTGGTTTTTCTTGCTGTGTCATGGATGCGAAGGTAATAAACCCTCTATAAACTGCAGCCACAAACATCACTCAATAAAAAGTGAAGATGAAAATATTTTTAAACGTAATTCTCTCAATGTGAGTAATTTACCGAATGGCGTGATTTTTGCAGTAGTTTTTTTCTCTTTTATTTTTCAAAAAAGTCTTTTATCTTCAAGATTGAACAAGCAAAAAAGCTTGCTCAAATTGACAGTATGAAAACGGTAAGTTGGTTCATTGAAAACTCAACACAACCGTTTTTTAACCCTTATTTTGAATGTAACGCACTAGCCTAGAAAAGCACTTGGTGTAGGTTTTTTTTGAAGGATAAAACTTTGACGAAAACAAAAGAATATATAAAAACAACAAACACCCAAGACTTCTGCTAGATCAACTCTAATAACTGAGAAAGGTGTACTTTTTTTTGAGTAAGATTTTTTGCTATAAAAATTTAAAATTATGCAAAAAAGTTACCAAAAAGCGTTTCATGCTACGCAAAAAAGCATTCAATTATCATTCTCATCACTTCGCAACTTTTCACTCCCTCTGGTCAAGCATACCCCAGCATTACCTATACTGAGAACGGGGATTATCCGTTCAAGGTACATGGATTTAGCTCCCAATCCGATTATAGTGAATGGTATCTAGACACCCTGCACATCCGCATTCCAGAGAAGCCCGTATCTGATTTTGAGGTATCCGACACGGTGGTGTGTGCCCATGTGCCCTTGTTATTTGATAACAACAGTAGTAGAGAGCAGCAGCACCCTACCCGAGCCCAGCAGTGGGTGTGGACTTTTGGCGATGGTGAGACCTATACCACCGATACGGCAGAGGCGGTATCCCATGCCTATGCAAATGCAGGAGTTTACTCCGTATCGCTGCACTACTACAATGGCTACTGCGATAGTACCTTGGTTAAGAATCAGTACATCCGTGTGGTGGAAGCACCTGCACCGGGTTTTGAGGTGGATAACAATAGAGGATGTAGTCCGTTTGGCCTAACGGTTACCGATACCATCACGGAGTTTGTACGAAAAAAAGAATACAATTATTACGATGGTACAGGGTGGCATGAAGTAGCTAAAGACGATCCACAGATACTAATGAATTATCCCCATGCGGGCAATTATTGGGTGGTGCAGCGATTGTATGGATACACGGGATGTATTACTCAGCAAGATAGCGTTCGGGTGTATGTTACTCCTGGTGTAACATTAGCAGATACAATACATACGCAAAGAGGAAGCTATTTGCAACATACATCAACAGATGGAGCATGGAAAATCAATTATCGAGGGGATGGATACTGGCAGGGAGCTCCCGAACAAATCGAATTGGAGTGGACATCTCATGCAGCAGCTGTATCCTATCATATTCACAGAGATGGTATTAAAATAGCCAAGGTGGATAGTCCAAGGTTGGTTTATCATGATGAGATAGGCATACCCAGAGTGGTGGAGTATCGTGTAACGGGAGAGGACAGTTGTGGACATGAGACCTCATGGGGAAGGAGTGCACGTCCCATCAAACTAGACGGAGAGAACACTGATAACGAAATAGCCATTATTACGTTTTCGCCCTACGGAGAGACCGTAGAAGAGATAGAATATCAGGTGTATGTGGAGCAAGATGGAGCATGGGAAGTATTGTCTGAAGTAGGAAAGCGAGAGGAGTATAAGGATATGGACTATGCACAACGAACCTCCGAACAGATGATAGAGAAGTGCTATGTGGTGAGTGATGTGGCAGGAGCTATTTGGAGTAATGTGGTGTGCTTGGCATATCAACCTACGGTGTTTGTACCTACGGGTTTTACCCCCAATGGAGTTGGGGTGAATGATGTGAATCATATTCAGACCTATGGTATCGCAAATTATGAGGTGGAGGTGTATAACCGCTATGGACAGAAGATAACGAGTTTTACACAAGAGGATAATGGGTGGGATGGAGAAGATGCTCCAATGGGAGCGTACTTAATACGAGTGAGAGCAAGAGACATTGAAGGTAAGTGGTATGACACCAAACAGACGGTGAGTGTGGTGAGGTAGAGGTTGGATAATAATTTTATCTAAAAATATGATAATATATTGGTACTTTTGAAGTATTATATGCTGACAAACCTAAATGTTCAAAATTTTGCCTTAATATCTGATGTTGAAATCAACTTCGGTCATGGCATGAATATTATTACCGGTGAGACAGGTGCAGGAAAATCAATTCTGATAGGAGCTTTAGGTCTTGTATTAGGTAAAAGAGCTGATGGTAGCTCTTTACGAAATAATCAAGAAAAGTGTATCATAGAAGCCGCATTTGACATTGAAAATTATCACCTAAAAACCATTTTTGACAAGAATGATTTAGATTACGAAAACCATACCATTTTTAGGAGGGAAATTACCCCTGCTGGTAAAAGTAGATCATTTATTAATGACACTCCAGTGAATTTAAAGGTATTGCAAGAAATCGGATCAAAACTCATTGAAATTCATTCACAACGGGACAATGTTCAACTTTTTACTTCTGATTTTCAATATAAGAGTTTGGACCTATTGTCAGGATGTCAAAATGACTTGGAAGATTACACATTAAAGTTTCAAGGTTTTAGACGAGATAAAAATTTACTCAAGCAACTCAAAGAAGATGAGGAGGAGCAACAAAGAGAACGAGACTATAATCAATTTTTATTTGATGAGCTCAAATTGGCTGATTTAGAAAATGTCGATGAGGATGCTATGACTCAAGAACTGGAGTTGTTAGAAAATGCAGAACAATTAATTCAAACATTCCGAGAGGCTGATTACCTTTTACAATCCAGTGATTTATCCATTCTGAATCAATTGCAAGAGTTAATGAGTCTCTTAGGAAGCCATAAAATTTCTGTTTTGAAAGATTTAGAAAAACGTATTGATTCTGTAATGATAGAACTTCATGATATTAGTTTGGAAATTAATAATAATGCTCAAAATACTCAAATTGATCCACAAAGGTTAGAGGAACTCAACGAGAGAAATAATCAATTATTTGCACTTAAAAGTAAGCATCGCAAATCATCTACGAAGGAGTTAAAAGAGTTATTACTTTTTTTAGAAGAAAAACTTATTCATTCAAGTCTGTTGCAAAATCGAATAAATGAATTGGAAAATCAACTGTCTAACGATGAAAAAAAGCTGAATGAATTAGCCAATACTTTGAGCGAAAAAAGAAATAAAAATCTAGTCAATGTGGAGCGTTCGATTAATAAATTGTTAGCTCAAATGGGAATGGAACATTCTTTAGTTAAATATGAATTGAGTCATGCCGATGAGCTTAATGTTTTTGGTTGTAATCAGTTGAATGTTTTGTTATCTTCAAACAAAGGGGAGTCATTCCTTGAGATTAAAAAAGCAGCATCAGGTGGAGAATTAGCTAGAATTAATTTAAGTTTTAAGCAAATATTATCAGAATACCTTCAGATGCCGACTAGTATTTTTGACGAAATTGATACTGGAGTGAGTGGGGAAATTGCTAGAAAAGTTGGTTCTGTCATGAAAAATATGGCTAAAAATCAGCAAGTGATTGTAATTACGCATTTGCCTCAAATTGCTTCACTTGGACATCATCACAAGTATGTGCATAAGACCGAAAAAGATAATTTGATTGAAACGCAAGTTAAAGATTTAATAGGTGATGATAGAATCCACGAAATAGCTAAGATGATAAGTGGTGACAATCTTACAAAGCATGCTATAGAGCAGAGTAAAATGCTTTTAAATTAGAGATAATCAAGAACTCTTTCCATCTTCATTCCTCGGCTTCCTTTAATTAATATTGCAGTATCTTTAAAAAACTTGCTTTGAATAGCCTTACCCAAAGCTTCTATGGAAGGAAATGTTTCTAATCCACAATGGGAAGAGGCTTTTCTAAAATGTTCACCCAATAGATAGATGTGCTCAAATTGGAAATTTTTAGCCCAGACAAGGAGATCAAGGTGTTCTTTGTCTGCATATTTTCCCATCTCAAACATATCTCCCAGGATTAAAACTTGTTTATCATTTGGCATTTTACTAAAATTTTCAATTGCCACTTGCATACTGGATGGGTTCGCATTGTATGCATCTAGTAATATTACATTTGAGTTTTTATGTATCCACTGTGAACGGTTATTCTCAGGAATATAAGATTCGATTCCTAATTTAATATCCTCAATGGTTACGCCTAATTCTTGTCCAATTGCAATGGCAGCAAGCATATTGTCAAGATTATAATCTCCCATAAGTAGAGACTTAATTTTATTATTCTTTAATGTAAATTCGATAGCAGGTACTGTAGCTAGAATTGCTACATCTTTTTTAGAGTAATAACTAACATTTTCAATGGATCTGCTCATCCTTTTTAACCATTCGTCATCTTTGTTTACAATTACTACGCCATTGTTTTTGAGAAGGTAATGATATATTTCACTTTCTTCTTTTGCCACAGCTTCAAGTGAGCCAAATCCTTCCAAATGCTCTTTGCCAATATTCGTAATTAACCCATGAGTAGGGGCAGTTATTTT
>JAQWZS010000103.1 GCA_029253325.1 Bacteroidia bacterium | reverse complement strand
CCATTGCAGCTGTGGTCAAAGGGTACAAATGCATTTTTGTAACTACTGATAAACAAAGTAAAGAAAAAGTGGATGCTCTCAAATCTGTAGGTGCTGAGGTAATTGTGTGTCCTACTGATGTTGATCCTGATGACTCAAGATCCTATTACTCCGTATCCAAAAGGTTGGGCAGTGAAATTCCAAATGCATGGTATGTAAACCAGTACGATAACCCAAGTAATGTTCAAGCTCATTATGAAACTACAGGACCTGAAATTTGGGACCAAACTGAAGGCAAAATCACCCACTTTGTCGTTGGTGTAGGTACAGGTGGTACTATCAGTGGAGTAGGAAAATATTTAAAAGAAAAAAATCCCGACATCCAATGTTGGGGTATTGACACCTTTGGTTCTGTTTTTAAAAAGTATCATGAAACAGGTGAATTTGACGAGAAAGAGATTTACCCATATATCACAGAAGGTATTGGCGAAGATATTCTCCCAAAATGTGTCAATTTTGATACGATTGATCACTTTGAAAAAGTCACCGATAAGGACGGACTACTTTGGCAAAGAAAAATAGCTAGAGAAGAAGGAATACTTGCTGGAAATAGTGCAGGAAGTGCTGTTAAAGGCATCTTACAATGTGCTCATATGCTCAAACCTTCTGATGTAGTTGTTGTACTCTTTCACGATCATGCTACCCGATATATGGGCAAAGCATTCAATGATGAATGGATGAAAGAACGGGGATTCTTGGATGCAAAACCTAAAACAGCCGAGGACATGATATCCACTCATAAGCACCTTCCTATGTTGACCGTTTTGGACACAGACGATGTTAATGTAGCATTTCAACTCATGGAAAAACACGGAATATCGCAACTTCCTGTAAAGAATAATCAAGGTGAATTTGTTGGATCTGTCAATGATAATCACTTGCTTTCTCAATTACTCAAAAATCCAGAACTATCCTCGAGTAAAATTACTAATATCATGCAAAAAGCATTTCCAGTAATCGAAGCATCTGAGAATATAGAAATGGTATCTAAACTCATTAACAAAGAAAATCCAGCAGTACTTGTTCGTGAGTTAAGTGGAACTATTCATATCCTAACCAAATACGATCTTATTGGTGCATTATCTAGCTAAATAAACAAAAAAAATCCCCTACAAAAAGCAGAGGATTTATTGAATTTTATCCTAGTTATTACAATGAATTAACATTGTTCAAATCTGCAAAGGCTTTTTCAAGTCTACTGATGAAAGTCAGCTCACCTTCTCTCACCCACTTACGCGGATCGTAATACTTTTTATTGGGTTGATCTGCTCCATCAGGGTTTCCAATTTGAGCTGCCAAATAATCTTTTTTGGCAAGAACATAATCCCTTACACCTTCTGTAAACGCATACTGCAAATCAGTATCAATGTTCATTTTAATTACACCGTAAGAAATTCCCTCACGAATTTCTTCAAGGGTGGAACCTGATCCTCCATGAAATACAAAATCAATTGGGTTATGTCCAGTATTATAATTTTCTTGTACAAAGTCCTGAGAATTTTTAAGAATGATTGGAGTTAGTTTCACATTACCAGGCTTGTAAACTCCATGAACATTACCAAAAGCAGCTGCAATTGTAAATCTTGGACTTACTTTCATTAACTCTTAGTATGCAACTGCTACCTCGCTTGGTTGAGTGTACAATTTACTACTATCAACGTCTGTATTATCTACACCATCTTCCTCACCACCTGTAATTCCTAATTCAATTTCTAAAGTCATTCCCATCTTGCTCATACGCTCAAGATAAGTTTTGCAAATTTCAATGTTCTCTTCAATCGACTCTTCTGACAAATCAATCATGTGAGAACTATATAGTGGCTTTCCTGTTTCTGCAAAATGTTTCTCACTAGCATCGAGTAAGCCATCAATCCATGGCAATAATTTTTTAGCAGCATGGTCGGTATGAAGAATAACAGATGCCCCATATGCCTCAGCAAGTTCATGAACGTGCTTTGCTCCTGCAACACCGCCTTTGATGGCAGCCTGTTGATTTTCGTTACTTAATCCTTTTCCAGCAAAAAATTGTGCTCCTCCGTTACTAAATTGAATAATTACTGGAGAATTCAGTTTAGCTGCTGTTTCCATAACTGAATTGACAGTACTCGAACTGGTAACATTTACTGCAGGTAGTGCAAATTGTTTTTCTTTCGCATAAGCAAAAATTGCTTGCACTTCATCTCCTGTAGCTACTCCGGGTTTAATCGTATGACTCATTTAATTTTTTAAATATTGGGGCAATATTACATATTTTACCTACTAAATTCAATGAGGTAGTCGCTTAAGTTTTTAATTTGTCTATTTTCTAACCAAAGGTTTGTAAATCTACTAGTTTTTTGTAGATCCCTTTCTGAGCTATAAGTTCCTCGTGAGTTCCTTGTTCTGCTATTTCACCTTTATCCAAAACTACAATTTTATCGGCCTTTTGAATGGTGCTCAAACGATGTGCAATAACAAGACTTGTTCTATTCTCCATCACTTTTTCCAGTGCATCTTGAACCATTTTTTCACTTTCAGTGTCTAACGCACTGGTAGCTTCATCTAGAATGAGTATAGGTGGTTCTTTAGCAACTGCACGAGCAATACTCATACGTTGTCGTTGCCCCCCACTTAAATTTGTTCCTTTTTCACCTAGATTAGTATTGTACCCTTTTTCTAAATTAGTAATAAAAGTATGAGCATTGGCAATTTTTGCTGCTTGTAAGAGCTGATCTCCTGACAAATAATGATCTCCCATATTTATGTTATTGGCTGCCGTATCATTAAAAAGTATGGCATCTTGCGTAACAATTCCCATTAACTCTCTTAATGTAGATAAGTCAATATTGGATATATCTTTCCCATCTATGGTTATTCTCCCAGCATTTAATTCGTGAAAACGAGGAATTAAATCTACCAAAGTTGATTTCCCACCTCCAGAAGGACCAACTAGGGCAACCGTCTCCCCTTTCCTTATCTCAAGATTGATGTTTTTTAATACCAGTGTTTCTGAATAACCAAAGGATACATTATCCAATACAACAGAGTTTTCAAATGAAATTTCTTTGTCCCCTTGGGTATCTATTTCCTGTTCACTTTCTAGTATCTCATTAATTCTACCCATTGAAGCTGCTCCTTTTTTTAATCTA
>JAQWZS010000099.1 GCA_029253325.1 Bacteroidia bacterium | reverse complement strand
CTTTCCCCTGTTTTGATTTGATCGACTCTAATATGAGGCTCATTATTTATGATTTGAATATCTTCCATTTTTAATTCCATAGCATCACAAAATCTGAGTCCAGTGTAACAAGAAAACATAAATATGTCTCTTACTTGATCTAATGATTCATTATTAGATAAGTTTAAGCCATTTAATTTATCAAGTTCCTCCATAGTAAGATATTCTCTATTACCCTGAGGGAATGTTAGTTTAAAATGGGCATAAGGATTTATATTCAATTTACCTCGAGATATCGCATCACCTAGAATAGTTTTTACTCTTGTATGATGCTTATTGATAGAAGTAATGCTTAATCTGTCTCCTTTATCATTCCATATGATTTGTCTTAGATAGTCATCAAACTTGGCAATAATGGTTAAATCATAATTTTCGAGTGTGATCTTTTGTCTATTATGTTCGGATAGAAATTTAGTAAGATAATTTTGACTAGCAAAGTAGAGTTTACTTGTAGCTTGAGACCAAGAGCCATCTTTTAATTTTCTGTCTATGAACTCTTGAAAATAATCTAATAACAAATCCTCTGATTTTTTTGATCCTAATAATTGCGTCTTAAGATCTTTAGCGGAGTAATTTATTTTTAGTTCATCAAAATTATTTTTAATCCGATAAATTTTCATCTTTAGATCAGATAGTCTTTGATTAAAAAGTGAGTTTTTATTAAACTCCTCTTTCTTAGGGTTCCAATCTGATTTTTTACAAGGTAAACCAGTTGTAAATTCTGCTTTTGTTCGGTTAAAGATAATTTGAGCATAAACCTTAAAACCCGATCCAGAACTTTTAACAGATTTTAAGTAGAACTTAACCGTCATTGTTTTTGATGAAAATGTTTCAGGTGAAACATTTTTATTCTTTAGGTGAAACATAAGTGAAACATTTTGCAATAAAATTAGGAACAAAATAAAAGTAATTGCAAGTTCAAAAGATGTAACTTATTGACAATGAAAGGCTTTGAAAGTTGTTGAAAAACTCAGAAAGGAAAATGGTGGAGAATACCGGATTCGAACCGGTGGCCTTTTGACTGCCAGTCAAACGCTCTAGCCAACTGAGCTAATTCCCCAAGTTAAATATTATAACTGTGCTACGAATGTAAATTATTACCTTTTATAAAACCCTTTTCTTTTGCGTAATTTGCATTTGGAATGATTAATCGATTTCGAATACATAATGAATTTTTAGATGTGCGTATCCATCGTAAGGGAGCAGAGCTATGTTCGGTTAAAAATACCGATCAATTTGAATTTATTTGGCAATCAGGTCCAGTCTGGCAAAGGCATGCTCCTAATCTGTTCCCAATTGTAGGAAGTTTATTGGATCATGAATATTCGTATAACTCTAAAATAATTCAGCTAACTCATCATGGTTTTGCTCGAGATTTAGACTTTGATATATTGCATCAAAGTGAACATTCTATCTGTTTTATTCTACAACAAAATCAGGATACTTACCAAAGCTATCCTTTTAATTTTACCCTTTTAATAACCTATACTTTGAATGAGAATACTTTGGAACAAGCATTTCGGGTGATTAATAAAGACACAAAGATGATGCCTGTATCTTTTGGAGGTCACCCAGCCTTCAATGTAAAAGCTATTGATGAATATGAAATTCAATTTGAGTACAATGAAGATGTTCAGGCCAATACATTAGAAGGACCCTATATTTCAGATTCTAAAGTTGATGTGATTAAAGGAAATAAAATACCTTTAAATTACCTTACGTTTGATCGGGATGCGTTGGTCTTTCAAGACTTGAAATCAGATTGGGTTAAGCTTGTTCATAAATCATCAACTCATGCAGTAAAGGTTGACATTAGTGATTTTCCTTATTTGGGCATTTGGTCGAAGCCTGGAGCTCCTTTTGTTTGTATTGAGCCTTGGCAAGGAGTAGCAGATTTGGTCTCGCATAATAAGGATATTAGTGAAAAAGAAGGGATAATTTTACTAGAAACAGGCAAAGAGATTATCAAAAGTTTTACTATGGAGTTTTCTTCTTGAAAGGCTTAATTAACCTTTAATTTTTTCATAATTAATAGCGTTGGATGGATCCAACTTACCCAGAAGATCGATAGCTCTATTTTTTAGCCCTGGATTTGCCTTTGAAAAAATACTAATCAATTCCTCCCGCTTGGCATTAAAAAATGTCTTAAAGGTGACCGAGTTTGGAACTCGTTCTTGAATGGATCTTATTTTTTCGAGTGATTCATAGATCTCTTTTCGAGCATCATCATTATCATCTTTGAATTTATCTAGGCCATTCATATGGTATTGATAAAACCCAGCTCTAAATGGTCTGAATCGATCGTCTAGCAATTGATCAATGATGTAATATCTGTTTCGATTCCCTCTACCATCACTGGGATTCCAACCAGGTAGGTTTTGTGACAAGTTCCGGATTTGTAGTGCTTTATTAAAATAAGACTGTCCCCCTTCCAAAGCATAAGAGTCAAAATCGACTCCAATTATAATGTTAGCATAGAACGCAAGAAGGGTTGTAAGTGCCATTACATTGGCGTTTTCTTGGTAGTCTAAACTTTGAAATTGGGCATATTGAAAAAACCAATCTTGATCAAAATGACTAAATAATGATGTGTTGTAGGTTGTGCCGTATATAGGTCGAGTACTTGTAATATTTACCTCTGCTTTGAACTGATCGATATTAAATTCAGTAATATTTATAATGAAATTGCAATTGATTTTTTCTTGCGGTTGCACTTTATTACTAATCCAGTTTCGTTGATTCATAAACTGGTTTATTGAGTTCTGTAAATCAGTAAAAATCTCTTTGTTGGTGGCTTGTATTCGATCTGTACGGATTTGGATATTACATTGTAAATCCTGACCATGCATAAATAAATTGATAATTAGGGAAGTAAGTAATATTAGATATCTCATAAGTAGTTTTGCAATAGGTTGACAATGTCTTTGGATACTTCTTTTTTAGATTTTGTATCAAAATAATGGGTTTTACCATTTTTCTCAATTATGGTCACTTTGTTTGTATCCTTGGCAAATCCTGCACCTTTATCATTCATCGAGTTAAGAACGATGAAGTCTAAATTTTTGTTATCCAATTTTTTTTGTGCATAATTCAATTCATCCTGGGTTTCTAAAGCAAAACCAATTAAAACTTGATGGTCTAATTTAGATTTTCCTAGTGATGCAAGGACATCTTTTGTTCTGGACATCGACAAAACAAAATCATTATCATTGCCTTTTTTAAGCTTTTCATTGGAATATTCATTCGGCGTAAAATCTGCTACTGCAGCTGCTAAGATTCCAGCATCACAACTAGGATAAATAGCGTTGCATGCATCATACATTTCCTGAGCTGATACAACTGAAGTTACATTAACTTTAGGTGATAAACCTTGAGTGTCAACAGGACCTAGTACAAGATTCACATTTGCACCTCGTTCCGCAAGGGTATTAGCAATGGCCTTACCCATTTTTCCAGAGCTATAGTTTCCAATAAATCTGACAGGATCAATTTTTTCGTGTGTTGGTCCAGCATTGACTAGAATTTTTTTGCCAGCTAGTGAATTCGAAAATTCAAAGTAGTCTGTAACTATTTGGAAAATGCCTTCGGGTTCGCACATCCGACCCATACCAACTAAGCCACTAGCCAATTCCCCAGAGGTGGCGGGAAGCTCGATATTTCCAAAATCAATCAGTTGGTTAATATTAGTTGCTGTGGAGGGATGTTGATACATATCTAAATCCATTGCGGGTGCAAAAAATATAGGACAACTAGCGGAGAGGTATGTGGCTATAAGCAAGTTATCACATCTGCCTGTAGCCATCTTAGAGATAGAATTGGCAGTTGCTGGTGCTATAATCATAGCATCCGCCCATTTACCTAATTCCACATGGTTGACCCATTCTCCTGTTTCTTCTACAAAAAAATTACTGAATACAGATTTTTTGGATAGTGTTGAGAGGGTAAGAGGCGTTATAAAGTCAAGTGCATTGGGTGTGCAGACCACTTTAACCTCCGCACCATTTTTTATGAATAAACGGATAAGAGATGCTGCTTTGTAAGCAGCTATTCCTCCAGTAATACCTAGAAGTATCTTTTTATTTAGATTCTTCTTTTGCAGGATTTCTGAAATAAACCTTTTTGCTCAAGAACTCCTCTATAGCAACAATAGTCGGCTTTGGAAGTCCTTCATAATACTTTGATATTTCAATTTGCTCTCTATTCTCAAAGATTTCTTCAAGGTTGTCATGATCAGATGCAAATTCATCTAATTTGGTAACTAGTTCCTCTTTGAGTGAAGAAGAAATTTGATTTGCTCTTTTTGATATGATTGCAACAGATTCATACAAGTTTTCAGTAGGCAAACTAATTTCTCTAGTGTCACGAGTAATTGTTGAATTTGGGATTTCTATATCGTTATTTGTCATGATAAGGGTTTTATTCTATTTTAATTTGAGCTAATTCAGCTTTTGTTTTTTCTTTAATTTTATTCAGTGATGCAGAATAAGTATTTGTTTTTCCAAACTCTTTTTCAAACTCTTCTGCTTTTTGAAGTGCTTCTTTGTAACGCTCAGGTTGTTTTTTCTGAACACTGTTTTTTGCATATAAATATGCAGCATCAGCAACTAGAAAGGATAGTTCAGTTCTGTTGTTTATGTCTGGATAGTCATCAATAGCATTTTGACAAGCTACCATTGCACTTTTATAATATCCTAAATCATAGTACAATTTTGCATTTTGATATACTTTGATAAGTATTCTTTCTCTTAGAATATCAATTTTGTCGTTGCAATTAGCAACATACGAACTGTTAGGATATTTGTTGATGTACGATTGAAGATTTTTTATAGCATCTTTAGTTGGAGTCTGGTCGAGTTCCTGTGGCATTGCCTTTTTGAACTTACAGACGGCAGTCATGTATTCAGCTTCTTCTTTTTTATCGCTTAAAGAATAAGTCTCAGCAAAATTATTAAAATGATATCCTGCTAGTAAGTACTCATGGTTTCCGAAGTAGGAGTATGCATAGAGATAATAAATTTCTTCTCGTTCAACCCTGCCATAGTAGAGTCCTAGAAGTTCTTCCAAGAGTGGTTGTGCTCTCAGGTAATCTTTAACTTTGTAATATTCCCTAGCAGCGTCTAGTTTTTCTTGTGGTGTACCATCTTTAACAATCTTTTGATAGTTTGAACAAGATGATGCTAGAAGAATAAGCGATATGTATAAAATGCTTCTCAACAAAAATGCTTGCAAATTTAGTGATATTTCACTACAAAATTCTTGTAAATTATTAATAAGGTGCTTTTTGTTTGTTTGAAGATGTTTCTAACGTGTTAAAAATATTATTTAATATGGGAGGTGTTCTTTGTTCCTTAGAATATTAATCTTGTTATCTTTGCAACAATAATTTACTGATACATTCAATGGATTTATTTGATAAAATAGCTAATAAAACTAGTCCACTAGGTCAATTTGCTGATGAAGCACATCATTACTACACATTCCCAAAATTAGAGGGTGAACTTGCACCTCGAATGATTTTTAGGGGAAAAGAAGTATTGAATTGGAGTTTGAACAATTATTTGGGTTTGGGTAATCATCCCGATGTACGAAAGGCTGATGCTGACGCAGCTGCAGCGTATGGATGTGCATACCCAATGGGGGCTCGTATGATGTCTGGAAATACGGATTATCATGAAGAATTAGAAAGACAGCTAGCAGAATTTGAACAAAAAGAAGATGCTATTCTTTTAAATTTTGGGTACCAGGGGATTCTTTTTGCTATTGATGCACTTGTAGACCGTAGAGATATCATTGTATATGATGCTGAATCTCACGCTTGCATCATAGACGGGGTAAGACTTCATCAAGGAAAACGTTTTGTGTATGCCCATAACGATATTGAAAATCTTGAAAAGCAGTTAATTAGAGCTACAAAAATGGCCGAGGAACAAGGTGGAGCCATACTCGTAATTACTGAAGGTGTATTTGGGATGAGCGGAAACCAAGGTAAATTGCGAGAAGTTGTTGATTTGAAGTCTAAATTTGAGTTCAGACTAATGGTTGACGACGCTCATGGTTTTGGAACATTAGGTCCTAATGGAGAAGGTGCAGGAGTTGAGCAAGGTATCCAAGCAGATATTGATGTTTATTTTTCAACGTTCGCTAAGTCTATGGCAAGTATAGGAGCTTTCATTGCGGGTGATCAAGTAATTATTAATTACCTAAGATATAGTATGCGATCTCAGATTTTTGCAAAGTCTTTGCCGATGACTTTTGTTCAAGGAGCACTTAAGCGTCTGGAAATGTTAAGATCTCAACCTGAGCACAAAGCAAATCTTTGGAAAATAGTAAATGCATTACAAGGAGGATTAAAAGCAGAGGGTTTCAACATTGGTACGACTACTTCATGCGTTACTCCAGTTATACTGAAAGGAAATGTTGCAGAGGCAACTCACTTAACGCATGATTTAAGAGAGAATTACAACATCTTTTGTTCAATTGTAGTATATCCAGTTGTTCCAAAAGATATGATTATGTTGAGGTTAATCCCAACAGCAGTTCACACATTAGAAGACGTTGACGAGACTATAAAAGCTTTCCAAAATATTAAAGGTAAATTATTGCAAGGAGAGTATAAAGCGGAATCTCTAGCTGCCTTTGATTGACAAGAAAGTTTTTAAACCGACTAAGAAAATATCTTGAGGTTTCAAATTTTGAAAGACTCGGCTTATTTGCATTAATCTTGATTATTTCAATGGTGTGTGTTTACCATTTTTATATTCGTAATTATTTTTATTCAGATAAATCTATCGAGGATTCTCTATTGCTAGAGGAGTTTTTGGCTAACAATGAATCTTCAATTGAGAATGAAAATTTTACTAAGAAGAAAAAAAAATTTATAGCAGACAAATGTCAGTTGAATGAGTTTTTTGATCCAAATATGGATACCAAAGAGCAATTAATACATAAAGGTTTGTCTTCTAGTGTAGTTAAAAACATAATTAACTACCGAAATAAAGGAGGGAAGTTTCGTGTGAAAAAAGATTTATCTCGATTGTACAGCCTAACTGAAAAGGAGTATCAAAAAATAAGATCATTCATTGCCTTACCAGACACATTGATTGTGAAATTCAATAATCGTGTTTTGAATAAAGCACCAAAAAAAATGGTTGTTTCAATTAATACTTGTTCAGCAGATAGTTTGGAAATGTTGAAGGGAATTGGTCCTGTTTTCGCAAAAAGAATAGTTGCCTTTCGATCAAAACTAGGGGGATTTTATTCCCTTTCTCAATTAAGTGAGGTCTA
>JAQWZS010000096.1 GCA_029253325.1 Bacteroidia bacterium | reverse complement strand
TAATTTGAAGAGCTCTTCTTCTCTCAGTTTCTTCGATGGTGACTTTCATACTTTCCGTAATTTTATCGGCATACATGATCACTTTCCCATTTACATTTCTGGCTGCTCTACCTACGGTTTGAACGAGGCTTCGTTCACTTCTTAAAAATCCTTCTTTGTCTGCATCTAGAATAGCAACTAAACTTACCTCAGGGAGGTCTAAACCCTCTCTCAATAGATTAACACCAATAAGTACATCAATGTCACCAGCTCTGAGTCGGTCTAATATCACTACTCGATCCAATGTCTTTACCTCAGAATGAATGTATGTGGCTGATATGCCTAAATTTCGTATGTATTTATCAAGTTCTTCAGCCATTCTTTTGGTGAGTGTGGTCACCAATATTCGGTCTCCCATTTTAATGCGTTCATCAATTTGTTCCAACAGATCATCTACTTGATTTGAACAAGGTTTAACTTCAATGATTGGATCCAATAAGCCAGTTGGACGGATTACTTGCTCAACAATAACTCCCTCACTTTCATTAATCTCGTAATCAGCAGGGGTAGCACTTACATAGACCACTTGGTTTGTAACTTGACCAAATTCCTCAAATTTCAGTGGACGATTATCTAGTGCGGCTGGTAGTCTGAATCCATAATCTACAAGATTGATTTTTCGACTTCGGTCTCCTCCATACATTGCACGTAATTGGGGGAGTGTTACGTGGCTTTCGTCAATAATTAGCAGAAAATCTTCAGGAAAATAATCAATTAAACAGAAAGGTCTTTGTCCCGGAGATCTACCGTCCATGTATCTACTATAATTTTCGATGCCACTACAATAGCCTAATTCTCGCATCATTTCCATGTCAAATTCAGTACGTTCTTGGAGTCGTTTGGCCTCTAAAGGCTTACCAATACTTCGGAAGTATTCAACTTGATTAATCATGTCATCTTGGATATGCTTAATGGCATTATTAAGACGATCTTTTGGCGTTATAAATAGTTGTGCTGGGAAAATGGCTACATCTTCTAATACTTCAAGCCTCTTTCCTGTCATTGGATCAATAGATTCAATATCCTCTATTTCATTGTCAAAAAAACTGATTCGGATAGCAATATCATTATAGGCTAAAAAAACATCTACTGTATCACCCTTTACTCTAAACGTGCTTCGCTGAAAGTCTCCAGTTGTTCTAGAATATAGACTATCGACCAAAGCATGTAGGAGGTTATTCCGGGCTATTTTTTGACCCCTTGCCAAGCGTATAATACTGTCTTCATAATCGTTTGGATTCCCAGCACCATAGATACAGCTAACCGATGCAACCACAATGACATCTCGTCGCCCACTTTGAAGAGCTGATGTGGTCTTGAGTCGCATTTTTTCGATTTCCTCGTTGATGTTTAAATCCTTTTCTATGTACGTATTGCTGCTTGGAATAAACGCTTCAGGTTGATAGTAGTCATAGTATGATACAAAATATTGTACAGAATTATCAGGAAAGAAATGTTTAAACTCTCCATATAATTGAGCCACAAGTGTTTTATTGTGACTCATGATAAGAGTAGGTTTTTGTGTTTGTTGAATGACATTGGCTATGGTAAAAGTCTTTCCCGACCCAGTAACTCCAAGAAGTGTTTGTGCCTGAACACCGTCTTCAATACCTTGCACTAATTGCTTTATTGCATTAGGTTGATCTCCAGTAGGTTTGAATGGTGCTTTTAAATTAAAAGGCATTAATTCAAAGATAGCAATGTCACTAACATTCCTTCAATACGTTTCACTAATCAGTGAAAATATATTGAACCCTCTGTCTTTTGACTATTCATGAGCATACTGTATTTCTTGCCTTCATAGTTAATTTGAACCATATTTTTTTGATTTGGGAATTGCTCCACTAGTAGCTGATTTTTAACAGTTATCGTGGATATTTTTTTCTTATGTTTTTGTGGACTTAAGTGAATGAAAGTTTCTGCAAAATTCACTTCAACTGTTGCTACGGTTATCGCCGATTTTTTACCATTGATAGATATGGAATAATTAGCACTTAGGTAGTCTTGTAATAATCTTTTTTGATCATCAGTTAAATTAGTTTCGAGGTGAACCTCATTGGAGGAAAATGAAGAAAGAACCGCTTCCAAATGTTCAGTGTCTGTATGCCAGGATGAGTTGAATTCTTTTTTGACTTTATCATAGGTAACATTCAACCAAGAAGTGTGAAAGTCGTGAGTTGGTCGAAATAAAAATAGTATTAGTACAATATAGTTAATCATCCTTTTAACAAAACTAGTATTTGCTTTTCTTTGTTGCATTATTATGAGAAAAATATTTCATGTTTCATTATCAGTCTTGATGTTCATTTCAATGAATTCTTTGGCTCAAAATTCTAATGCAAATCAAAATAAGTTTCGTCAGCTAGATTATGAGTTACCAACTCCTAACGTATATAGAACTGCAAGTGGTGCTCCAGGTCATGCTTATTGGCAAAATACAGCAGATTATGAAATGGATATTGTATTAGATGATGAAAAACAACGAATATATGGTGTAGAAAAAATTAATTATACTAACAAGTCACCAGATAACTTAGAGTATTTATGGATTCAATTAGACCAAAATATGAGAAACCCTGAATCGGAAACCTATAAAATACGGCAGGGGAATATTAAAGACGGTGTAAGTCTTTATGAGTATTTTAACTTGTTTCATACTTTCCCTGGTGGGTTTAACATAGATTATGTCAATAATGAAAAGGGCGACCCTTTTTCAGTTAAAGTGAACCATACAATGATGCGTGTAGATTTAACTGAACCGCTCCAATCTGGAGATTCCATAACTATCAATATTAAATGGTGGTACAATATTAATGATCGGATGGAAATTGGTGGAAGAAGTGGATATGAGTATTTCAAGGAAGAGGATAACTACCTGTATACTATTGCACAGTTTTTTCCTCGAATGGCTGTTTATTCTGACGTTACAGGATGGCAGAATAAACAGTTTTTAGGCAGAGGTGAGTTTACTTTACCTTTTGGTGATTATGATGTAAAATTAACAGTTCCTGAGAGTATGATTGTAGGTGCCACTGGAGAAATTCAAAACGAAGATGAGGTACTCACTCTTTTGCAAAAAGAACGATTAGAAAAAGCAAAAACAAGTGACAAACCTATCATTATAGTTACTCAAGATGAGGCAATTAAAAATGAAAAAGACAGATCTTCTGATACTAAAACATGGCATTTCAAAGCACAAAACGTAAGAGACTATGGTTGGTGTGCAAGTAGAAAATTTATCTGGGACGCTCAAGGAGTTCAGTTCGGAGATAGAACTGTGATGGCGATGTCTTTGTATCCTAAAGAAGGGAATCCAATGTGGGAGATGTATAGTACAAAAGCTATAGTGCTTACACTGGAAACTTACTCAAAATTCACATTTGATTATCCTTATCCCGTAGCATACTCAATAAATGGGAAAAGTATAGGGATGGAGTATCCAATGATTTGTTTTAATGGTGGCCGTACAGACAAAGAGGGGAAATTCACTGACAATGTAAAATACCGAACCATTCTTGTAATTATTCACGAAGTAGGACACAATTATTTTCCTATGATTATCAATTCTGATGAGCGTCAGTGGACTTGGATGGACGAGGGGATAAATACATTTTTACAGTATCAGACGGAACGTGCTTGGACAGATGAAACGGGCAAAACATTCCCAAGTAGACGAGGTCCAGCAAAGTTGATAGTACCATATATGAAAGGAGATAAACGTTATATCTCTCCGATAATGACTAATTCCGAAAGTATTTTTCAGTTTGGGAATAATGCCTATGGGAAGCCTTGTACTGCACTAAACATATTACGTGAGACGGTAATGGGTCCTGAACTATTTGATTAT
>JAQWZS010000091.1 GCA_029253325.1 Bacteroidia bacterium | reverse complement strand
TCGAAAGCAGAGTTGTAAGCATATCTAAGTCCAGCACGGAGCAACAAGTAGGAAGTGAACTGCTTTTCGGCACTTCCAAAAAGTGCAAGATCATATTGATATTGCTCGTTGTCTTTGATACGGTTTCCAGTGCCTATTTCATAGTTTGCATCCAGACCAAATAATGTCTCTAAACCTCGTGATTTATTTTGATCAGGACCAAATATCACACGAAAGACTGAGGCATTAAATGTTTGAGTATCTTGTTCAGACTCACCTGGCACTTCTTGTTCTTCTAAAGTTATCAAATCTTTGAGGTACTTATTTTTGATGCGTTTAAAGTTATTGTTTCCCGCAATCAATTGAATGGTAGATTCGCCTATTTTATTTTCATAACTCAAACTATTATCCATTCTTAAATTGGTATAGTGTTGATCAATTGCTATCTCTCTATATGGCAATAAAGGCATGCCTCGATCCAATAACTTTGAATGAATAATCTCCGACCTCACATTTATCTTGGCATCGTCATGTCTATAACTATATTGAAGTCGAGCACTATATTGTTCTTTAGGAATCCAATCAAAGGTTCGGTCTTCATTGGATTGACTCCAACCAGTGAACATCATTCTTCCACCGCTGAATGTCAAAAAGTGATTGTCAAAACGATTGGATGCTGTACCAGAGACATTGTACTGACCGTCTGATTCATAATTACTGTTAAGGTTTAAACGCGGCTTTGATCCATTATTTGAAGTAATCAAATTAATAGTTCCAGCAAGTGCATTGCTCCCATAAATAACAGACATAGGACCTTTTATTATTTCAATCTGTTTCATATTTTCCAAGTTGAATTGCTCTAAATCCAATTGGTTTAATAAACGACCTATCACAGGAACCCCATCTATTAGAAGTTTTACATTATCTCCACTCACACCCATCAAACTCATACCAGCAGCACCTATTGCGTTATCTCGACTCAATCGAATGTTATTTTGAAAAGACAAAGCGTCTTTTAAGTCAACAGCACCTAATTGTTCAATTTGTTTACTAGATATTTTCGAAATATTTAACACCGTATTTGTGAATGATCGTTTCGAGTGAATATCTGTTACAATAACTTCATCTAAATTATAGAATGGTTTTGAAAGTTTTAATTGGTATTTTGTGTTTGGGAAAATTACCTCAGTTTTAGGTAAATATCCTTCAGCATATATAACAATCTTTTTGGAGTTCTTGATCGGCAAAATAGCTTCGCCATTTTTGGATTCTATGGTTATAGTATCTGCCATTGAATCGACATATTGACTACTGAAGGTATTTATTTTAAAATTTGTTTCAGCATCAAAAGGTTGTATAACGGCCTGTGCCCACCCGAGGGTAGGCACTGCCATTAAAAAGTATTTAAAAAATAAACCTAGATTATTCAATAATCAGTTTTTTGAAATCTACTCCGTTTTCAGAATTAAATCGTATAGTGTAAATACCTGAAATATATGAATCCGTTGAAAGTTGAGTGGTTGTATTAGCTAATAATTTTTCACTAAATAGTACTTTACCATGCATATCAATCACATCTACCAGCATTGGTGTAGATTCACGATTTGAGATATTAGTGTACGTCCTTGCAGGGTTTGGATAGATTGAAGTGTTCAATGATATTAATCTACTGATGCTTGCACCCGATCTTAGTTTTTGGGTATTGAATACAAATTTTCCTTCAGGACCACCAACATAATTGGTAAACCAAATTTTCCACATTTGACCGTTTGGCAACTGCACAAAATAAGCTAAATCCTCGACCATATTATACTTGAAACTACCACGATCAAAAGCCTTCCAATCATACCCTATTTCAGTAATTTTAGTGTTCCAATCAAGGTTATTTGTATCATTACTCGATACCTCAACACCTTTTCTTTTTGCAACTTTGCATCCAGCATTGATTTTTACACCACTTACTGCCATGTTTCTGACTGTTGGTCCTTGTCTTACTTCGGTAATGTATTTCGTGAATAATAAATTCCAGTCTTTAGAAAGCGGATTCCCAACAGCTATATCACGGTTAGATAAATTTGTTAGTAGGAAATTTTTTCCATTAGCCTCTGATTTATTATGCTTATGTTTTGTTAGGTTAGTTCCGTCTAAATTGGCAGTTCTGAATGTGAAGTCACCCAGGGTACTCATTTGGTCAACAACCATTTTTAAATAATCACCTGTTTGGGTTTTGATAATGAATAAACGACTTCCATTTACATTGTGCTCAGCATCATAAGTACCCCAACCATAATCTGGGTGATTGGTACCTAAATTTGAAAATGCACCATTATCCCAAGATTCTTCAGAATTAAATGTGTTAGTGAATGTAAAACCACTGGTATCAACAGTATTCCAATCATTTGTATCATTACTATATACAAATAACTCTACACCAGCATTTTCGTTGATTAGAATGCTAGCACTCATTCTAGCGGTAGATAATCCAATATCCCACTTCGTTCGATCAACCGATGTTTGTTTTCCAGTCTGAAAATCATAATAAACATCCATAGTACCTGCTGTAGTAATTACTGAATCAGCATTTTGAGCTTGAACATATCCAGTGGTGATAAATCCTACCACTAAAATATGTTTTATTATATTTTTAATCATATCGCAAAGGTGGTGTGGATAATAGTCACTTAAATAACCAGAAAAGAAATAAAAATACCCGAAAATAAAAATGTTAAATTTGTGATATTATAAATTTAAACAGCTGATTTTGTGTGCTTTACAAACTTAAATCAAAAATCATATAAAATTGTTGTTTAATAAATAACCCAAAAATGAATGATTTAGCTATTCAACTTCATATTCATAAAGTGACAAAGACACTTTCGAGTTACCAATATCTCAAAGGCACTATCACTTTGTTTATTAATGACACATATGAAATTTCTATGCCAATGGGTCAAAGAGACATCCCATTACCAGCTCATGGAATTTATTTGTTTTACGATCAAAATAGAAGTTTTGAGTTGATGATGAGGTCATATCAAGCGACATCAATCTGTATTTTAACACTTCCAATTAAGACTTTACACAATATACTAAGTCAAGGAACCGATGAGCTTAATTTTTCGCAATCAGCTATTTTCGAAAAAGAACAATACCATCACTTTGAAATGGCAAGCTCAACTATAACTCGATGTATTCATGAAGTTATATCAAACCCAGAAAATCAACTTCTAAAAGAAGCTAAAAAGTATGCAATTTTAGATGATTACTTTAATTCCTCTAGTCGTAAAACAAAGTATCAATGCCCTTTTTTAAACCAAAAAGAAAACGTTAATAAAGTACGAGCAGCAAAAGAATTTTTGTTAGAAGACTTAAATAACTCACCTACAATCAAACAAATAGCCAAACACGTAGCACTAAATGAGCATAATCTCAAAACAGGTTTTAAGGAGATTTATGGTAAAACAATTCACTCATTTCTAAAAGACTACAAAATGACCAAGGCTCGAGAGCTTATTCTACTTCGAGAATTTCAAATAGCTGAAATAGCCGACCAATTAGGATACACTAACGTAAGCCATTTTATAGACGCATTCAAAAAGAAATTTGGAATCACTCCTAAAAAGTTTGAATTGAGCCTCCCTTAAATTTCATTATAACAACTTATACCCAAATTCATTTTTGTTATAAAATCAGTTAAGAGATTGTACTTTATTTGTACGAAGATTATCACATTATACAAAAACACATGGAAAAAGTAGAATGCCTCATCATCGGGTCAGGCCCCGCAGGATATACTGCAGCCATATATGCTGCTAGAGCTGACATGAAACCTGTTCTTTACGAGGGACTCCAACCTGGTGGACAACTTACCATTACCACTGATGTAGAAAATTATCCAGGATACCCTGACGGAATTATGGGACCTGAAATGATGGAAAACTTCAAAAAACAGGCAGTGAGACTGGGTGCAGATGTGAGATTTGGGATGATTACTTCCGTTGTATTTAATAAAGATGGCTTCAATCATCGTGTCACGGTGGATGGAACAACCGAAATCGAATGCGAAACTGTGATTATTTCAACCGGTGCAAGTGCCAAATGGTTAAACATACCTAGCGAACAAAAATTAAATGGCAGTGGTGTTTCGGCTTGTGCTGTTTGCGATGGCTTCTTTTACAGAGGAGAAGATGTGGCTATTGTAGGTGCTGGGGATACTGCTGCTGAAGAAGCTAGCTACCTATCCAAAATTTGCAATAAAGTATACATGCTTGTCCGCAAAGACGAAATGCGTGCATCTAAAGCCATGCAACATCGTGTAAATAGTCTCGATAATGTTGAGATATTGTATAATACAGAAACCGATGAAGTTCTAGGCGATATGACTGTAGAAGGTGTTCGAGTAATCAATAATAAGACTCAAGAAAAATCTGAGATACCCATCAAAGGATTCTTTGTAGCAATTGGTCATAAACCCAATACAGATATTTTCAAAGACTACTTAACGATGGATGACTCAGGATATATTATCACACATTCAGATAGCTCAAAAACAGACATCCCTGGAGTTTTTGCTTGCGGTGATGCTCAAGATAAAATATACCGCCAAGCAGTCACTGCTGCAGGAAGTGGATGTATGGCTGCCCTGGATGCAGAACGATACCTCAGCATGCGTGATGCAGAATAGTTTACTAAACTAGACTACATAATCAATCAAATTCAAATAATTTCATGCACTTATTTATGTATAGTTTTGCGAACAGCACGGCTTAATTGTTCATAAACTTGACTTTTAAATAATAATTTACTAAAAACCTTTGTAAACAATTAAGGTCAATTCACCATGAAATATTCAAGCAATGTAATTGCTGCAATATCTCTTTTGTCTATCAGTTTCGCTACAAGTAGATTTTTAGACAAAAAAAGTAATACAGACTCGTCAGTTTTTGTGTCAAAAAAATCATTTGATGCACTCTCAACAAAATTATCATCAAAAACCATTCTTGAAATTGCAGACTCAATTTGTCAAGAAGCAGGCGTTCCTTTTGAATTGGTTTACGAAATTGGTAAAAATGAAAGTAATTGGACCTATGTCAAAAACACCAATGGAGGTTCAGACTTTGGCGACCTTCAGGTCATTGACCAAACCTACTGGTATTGGTACAATCGGTTAGATTTAAAAGGTGGGAAAACTCGAAAAAACTACTTAAAAGTTGGAATCTATTACCTTAAGTACTTACACAACAAGTACGGTTCATGGGAAAAAACCAGGTTTGCCTACGGAAGAGGTCATTGGAGAGAATGCAATACTTGGACACCACTTGAACGAAAGTTTATGAGAAAAATTGATTTCTCAAAGTATGATGCTTCTTAAATCCTATACTCTTATATAATAAAGAAGGCCAATCACTCATTATAATCGGTGAAAATTTTTTAACTACTTTTGTTAAGTAGCACAATAGCAGCATTTATCAATCATGAGCACTGAACAAAAGGATACTAAGGATCAAAAATCACCTAAAAAGGGTTCGCTTACATTATTCATCATCTTATTTATAGCCTCTCTCGGGCTTTCAGCATTTTTGTTCTTTAAATATGCCAAAAATGCAGCTCAAATTCAGCAGCAAAATAAAGAACTTACTCTTGCATATGAGGTACTCAACTTACATGCAGACTCCTTGCAAAATGAATTAGAGAAAGCTATCCTTGAACTCCAAGATGAAATCAATAATAATCTTGCTCAGGAGGACTTAAAAGAAGATTTAAGAGTTCAGCTTAATGCTAAAAAAAGTGAACTTTCATCAGCATATGCTAGGATTAAAAGTTTAATTAATTCAGGTGATAAACCCGAAGGTGGAGGGATTGCCTCTATTAGTTCAAATACCAACAATTCATCAAATCTTCTTAATGCTAAAGGTCAAATTGCAGAGCTTGTCAAACTTAATTATAAATACATTGACCGAATTGAGAAACTACAAAATGATTATGTCATAGAAAAAAGTAAGAGCGATAGCACAGGATATCTTGCCAATCAATTAAAAAATAAAAACGATAGTCTTAAAATATCCAACATAATCCTCAATGAAAAACTATCCAAAGTCAATACTATTCGTATATCTCGTCTAAATGTTTATCCAATAAAAGAAAAAAATGGTGTTCAAGAAATTGTGAATAAAGCTAAAAAAACGGAAAGACTAAAAGTCAGTTTCTTAGTTCAAGCTGGTGAAGCCTCTCAAGAAGTTGAAAAAGAATTAATAATAAGAATTATTGCACCAAATGGCTCTATTCTGACCCAATACATTGATAAATTATCAGATATTGATAAACTCTTCAGTATGATTGAGACCATAACCTATGACGGATCAGAAAAAAGTATGGTCTATTACTATGACCAGGAAGCAAAATATAAACCTGGAATTTATCAAGTTGAAATTTATAATGACAACATGATGATCAGTCAAAATGATTTCTATTTAAACTAAATCAACTTCAATTTGATTTTGAAGAAGATCGTCTAAGTTTTCTCGTTTTCTTATCAAATGGGCTTTATCTTTATGAATTAGCACTTCGGCAGGACGATATCTTGAGTTATAATTACTACTCATACTAAATCCATATGCACCCGCATTGCTAATAGCAAGTAGATCTCCTACCCTTACCTCTTTTAACTTTCTATCATAACCCAAAGTGTCTGACTCACAGATATAACCTACGATGGAATAAATACGGTCTTCCCCTTTAGGATTAGAGACATTTGTAATTTGATGATAGGCATCATACATCATGGGTCTCAATAAATGGTTTTGACCAGAGTTAACTCCAGCAAAAATGGTAGATGTTGTCTGCTTCACAACATTGACATCCACTAATAAATGTCCTGCATTACTAACTATGTACTTACCTGGCTCAAACCATAATTGAAGATCTTTTCCATAATCCTTACAAAAGGATTTAAAACTATCTACTATTTTCTTGCCAATATCCTCAACATCAGTAGTAATATCTCCATCCTTATATTTTACCTTAAAACCACTCCCGAAGTCCATAAATTCAAGGTTTTTAAATGATTTAGCAGCTTCATAAAGTAGCGATGCACCTCTCAAAAATACTTCTGCATCAAGTATATCACTACCTGTGTGCATGTGAAGTCCATTAACACGAATTCCTAAATTATCAACGATTCTTTTGATATGAGGGACTTGATAAATACTAATTCCAAACTTACTATCAATATGACCAACTGAAATATGAGTATTCCCACCTGCCATAATGTGAGGATTTAATCGAATACAACAAGGAACAGAACCTCCATATTCATTTCCAAACCGCTCTAAGGTACTTAACTCATCAATGTTAATGACCAATCCAAGTTCAACAGCTTCCTTTATTTCATCAAAAGAAACACAGTTGGGAGTATATAAAATATCCTTCGGATTAAAACCTGCACGAAGACCGATTTTTGCTTCTTGAATACTCACCGTATCTAACCCTGCACCTTCCTTTTGAAGTACTTTAAGTACGTTGATATTTGTCAATGCTTTGCACGCATATTTGAGGTGTACGTCTACACCTTTAAAAGCACTTTTTAACGAATGATAATTATTTACAATTACATCTGAATTGTAAACATACAAAGGAGTACCATAATTTTTAGCTAATTCAGATACTGAAACACCGCCAAATTTGTAACCACTCTCAGTTAATTCCATATTATTATTTTGCTAAGGTAAACTATTTTTAAAATCTATATATCTTGACTCAAATTTATTGCCCGCTTGTCCTCCTAAACTTTCCCAATGAGCAATAATTGCTTCCACTCTATTTTCCGGATTCGGGTGAGTACTTAAAAAAGCAGGTCCAGATGATCCTCCACTTTCTTGGATCTTTTCAAAGAATCGAGCAGCACCACGAGCATCATATGCTGTTGGGTATAAATACTCGACAGATCTCATGTCGGACTCAGATTCATTGGTTCTACTATATTTTAAATTCACTAAATTCTGAGCAATTTGAACCAAAGTCCCCTTGTTATCACCCAAAAGTATACTTAAAAGAACGTCTAAACCATATTGTTGCGTTAAAGCTGTGGTTGAATGTCGCTCATCAGCATGGGCAATTTCATGGCCCATAACACCTGCAAACTGATCTTCAGAATCCAAGTATTTAATAATACCCGTATAAACATAAATATAACCGCCAGGTGTGCAAAAAGCATTCAACATATCATCATCTTTTATGATTTTGAGCTTCCACAAGAAATCGTCTTTATGAACTACATTGCCAGACTCTAATATGCTGTCTCTAATAGCATATAAGTAGGCGTATGCTTGAGGATATTGAGAACTATCAAGAATTGGGTAATTCGTTGGGTCTCCCTCAATCTCGGATGCTACCTGAGCTCCAAAAGCCTTATCATCTTCTAAAGAGAAGAAATTAACACCTCCTCCACCTGGCTTATCGCCACAAGATTGGAGTAAAATGGAACTTGAGAACAACAGGATTGTACTCATCAAAAAATAAAGTTTTCTATGTTTCATGATCTTAAATAAAAATAAAGTTTAAAATAAATATTTAGTAGGTTATACAATTACTACTTGTTAGAAAGGATAACCAATGGCAAAGTTAACTGCAGTGTGATCAAAAATCCATCTATTTCTAGAAAAATGTTTAATTATCCATTTTTCATCATCAGCAAGTGATGGATCATGAAGAGAAACACCCCAATCTACTCT
>JAQWZS010000078.1 GCA_029253325.1 Bacteroidia bacterium | reverse complement strand
CATATTTGCTAACCCATACCGAGCAGCTGAACGAGGATTTGTGGATGAAGTCATTCATCCTGAACAAACGAGATTAAAGCTTATTAAAGCATTTGCTATGCTTGAAAATAAGGTTGATTCTCTGCCACGAAAAAAACACGGAAATATTCCTCTGTAAAACTATCTCTTGATTTTGTTCGTTAAATTATCACACGCTCGTTAATGTCAAATCTCAAAACTTATCATATTAAATTAGCCATAATTACTATTTGCTTTATGCTATTCAGTTGTAAATATGACAACGAAAAAGATTTGTATCCTGATAATAGTTGCATTACTATTGATATGTCATATAATAACAATATTTCTACCATCCTTCAAGATTATGGTTGCATCAGTTGCCATAATACTATAAATCCTCAAGGAGGCGTTAATTTAGAGGGTTACGTTCAAACAAAAATATGGGTAGATAATTCGAGACTTGCTAAGAGTATCAATCATAATGGTGCTTCACCCATGCCAAAAGATCAAGCCAAGATGGATTCATGTGATATTAAAAAGATAGAATCTTGGATATCAGATGGAGCAAGAAATAATTAAAATATCATGAAAAAAATTGCCCTTCTTTCTATAAGTTTTGTCATTCTATGTGTGCTGCTATTTGTATATCGAATGTTTAATAAACCACACACCAATGTCAAAGAATCTCAGGCAGCAAAACTTATCAGTGCAAAACAATTATTTGATTATTTTGATCGAAATGAAGATTCAGCTATGGTTGAATTTTCAGACCAAATTATTCAAATAAATGGCACCCTATTATCCAAAGATTTATCCAATGAATTAGAGCCTCAAATTATATTAAAAACAAATGATACCGAAGGCTTTATTCGGTGTGGTTTTAAACCAAGTGAACTTCAAAACATAGAAATATTAAAAGATTCCTCAACTGTAAACCTCAAAGGAATATGTAAGGGAATGAATGGTGATGACGAACTCACATTACTAGAAGACAAAGACGTCATATTATCATCTAGCATAATTATTGAATAACAATTATCATGAAAAGAAAAACATTAATACTAACAACAATTTTAGGCCTATTTGCCTTTACTAATCACAGTGGAGGTATATATAAAACGAATACCGGAAACATCAGTTTTTATAGCCATACTCCTGTTGAAGACATCTCAGCAGAAAATCATAAAGTAAAAACCGCTTTTTCAACCGAATCTGGACAACTACAATTTAGTTGTTTAATCAAAGATTTTGAATTTAAGAAGGCACTGATGCAAGAGCATTTTAATGAAAATTATATGGAGAGTACTACATATCCTAAAGCTACTTTTAATGGCAAAATTGAATCTATATCATCTATAGACTTTAGTAAAGATGGCACTTATTCCTCAAAGGTAAATGGTAAGCTCACCATAAAAAATGTAACTCAAGATGTAGCTACTACAGGTACATTTGTTGTAACCAACGGTGTAGTCAATGCAAAAGCAACGTTTAACTTGAATCCATATGATTACAATGTTAAAATACCCAAAATGGTAGCCCCTAAAATATCAGAGAGTATAAAAATTACCATTAATTCAGACTATACACACAGACATTAAATCTGATATAAGCTTGAGAATTAACAAATACATACCTATCCCTAAATTTTTATTAATTTCAGCATTTAATATTTTTTATGGATTTACATTTTCTCAAGATTTAAATTTAATAGACAATAACGAACAAGAGGGAAAAACATATTCCATAGCAACATTTAAAACTAACAGAATAGTTAATGGGCATAGTATCGAAACAGTAGCAAAAAATGAGTTCGATTTCAAAATATCTCATCGATTTGGTCTGCTTCACAATGGATTCTATGATTTATTCGGATTAGACCAGGCTTCTATGAGAATGGGAGGAGACTTTGGAATCACAGATAATCTAAATATTGGTTTAGGTAGAAGTACTGTTGAGAAAACATATGACGGCTTTGTGAAATATAAGTTTCTAAAACAAAGTAAAGGACCAAAATCTAGCCCCCTATCTGGTGTTATTATGAGCCACATAGGAATTAATACATCGAAGTGGGTTCAACCCGAACGAAATAATTTATTTTCTAATCGATTACACTTTACCCATCAACTATTATTGGCTCGAAAATTCTCAAAAAACTTCAGTGCTCAAATAACCCCAACCTTAACCCACCTAAATATTGTTAAGAACAATGTGCTCCCTAATGATGTATTTTCTATAGGTATGGGAGCTAGACAAAAACTATTTACGCGTGTTTCTGTTAATTTAGAGTACTATTATGTTTTCCCAAATCAATTAGAAGCTAACAGCATTAATTCGTTATCAATGGGGTTTGACATTGAAACTGGAGGTCATGTTTTCCAGCTTTTCTTTACCAACTCATACGCTCCGTTTGAAAAAGGATTCATAATAGACACCAAAGGTAAATGGATCGACGGTGATGTTCGATTCGGTTTTAACATTGCAAGAATTTTTGATTTTTAGTATATTCGAAGAGACATCAAATTGAAAACATTAGCATACACATACCACTTTCTGATTCTAAGGTTTCGTACCTTCATATTGTCTTTAGTGCTTTTATTAAGTGTTTTTTCTGCTAATGCCTCCCATGTTGTTGGAGGAGAATTATATTATAACCGAGTACTGAATCAATTTGGTAATGTTCGATATGAAATTGTTTTCAAAATTTATTTTGATTGTCAAAATGCCAACCCCGGAACAATTGATCGAGATGGCAATCTTGCTTATATTGGTGTTTTTGATGCGGTTACCAATGCAAGAAAACAAACTATTCAGTTAAATAACGGAGTTAGGAAAGTTGTCAATTCGGTAAACTATGAATGTGTTAAAGAACCCTCTGGAGTTTGTGTGGTTCAATATACTTACCGAAAAACCGTATTTCTAAATCCAGGCACAAATGGGCTTATTCTTTCCCATCAATTATGTTGCAGAAATGCCATCACAGATAATGTTAATGATGCGGGGAATACTGGTTCTACCTATTGGAGTTATATCCCTCCTTCAAGTACTAATAATTCTAGTCCAAGATTCAAAAATGTACCTCCAACATATGTTTGTATTGATGCTCCGTTAACCTTAGATTATAGTGCTGAAGATCCAGATGGAGATTCTCTCGTTTATGAATTTTATACGCCCTTCCTAGGTGGATCAGCTACTGACCCAAAACCGGAAAATCCTAGTCCTCCGCCCTATGCGTTATTAACATGGAATCCTTCCTTTTCATCCAACAATCAAATTACTGGTAATCCGTCGAGTTTTATCAATAGAAAAACTGGGGAATACACCCTCACACCCACTGCTAAAGGAACTTATGCTGTTGGAGTTAGAGTGCTAGAGTATCGAAATGGAAATCTTTTGGGATCAACCCTAAGTGATTACCAATTCACAGTTATCGACTGTCAGTTTGATGTGATCGCAAATTTCAACATACCTGGAGGAACAGCCGTTGGTGGCTCATATGCCTTTGAATGTGGTGATACAGCCATACTTAACAATATTAGTAACTGGAATAAGGTCAAAACACCTAAAGTGAAATTCTTTTGGGATTTTGGGGACCCAACTACAGATAAAGACACACTTACAACATTTGACCTTAATGAAAAAGTTGAATATATTTATCCTGGGAATGGTGATTATACTATAAGTTTAACCATCATCTCCTCTATATGTAACGATACCTACAAATATGGCGTTCGAATTCGATCTACCAGGGATGTAGATTTGGGTCCTGATCGTGTGTTCTGTGATGATTTTTCTATCCTACTTGACACAAAAGCTCCAGATGCTATTTCTGTAGATTGGAATACTGGAGCTACAGGAAGCCGAATAACGGTTAGTGATACTGGAACATATATACCTACAGTATCCTATGGAAAATGCGTTTACAAAGATACCGTTCAATTAACGTATGATAAAGTACCTTCATTGAGTTTGCCAAAAGACACTTTGGAATGTGACACACTCATTGATATTCTCTTGGATGCAGGCGTCGCTGGTCTTAGTTACTCATGGAATACTAATCCACCAACGCTATCCCAGACACTGAATGTTAATTCTGTTGGTAATTATATAGTCACGGCCATGAACCTAAATTGTACAATTAAAGACACCGTAAGGGTATGGCAAGCAACTCACCCTAAAGTAGAAGATGTTTTCTATTGTGGTGAATTCAATCATATAGTGGACTTATCTGGCATTGAAGAAGCAGAATATTTATGGGACAATGGAAGCTCTGCTTCAGTTGTGACATACATAAATCCTGGTAAACGCTGGATTCAATTAACTCAAAGACATTGCGTGAATTCTGATACTTTTATTATAGACAACTCAGGCGTAGCTCTTGAACTAGGTGACGACCAACATTTTTGTGATGTCATCAGTACAACATTAGATGCAGGGTCTGATGGTGTAAAGTATATTTGGAATAATGGAGATACATCTCAAAAAATCTCTATTAATACCCCCGGTAAATTTACCGTTCTTGTTGAAAATAAAGATGGTTGTACTAGGTCTGATTCGGTCATAATTAGCGTATCTAATTCTCCTGAATTCAATCTAGGTAACGACACCACAATATGCATAAACTCTCCAACTACTATTGCAGCTCCTCAAGGATTTGTTAAATATGACTGGAGTGATGGGACTAATGAATCTAGCATTACAACTATTTTAGAAGGGCTTTACAAAGTCACTGTAACAGATAATTTTGGTTGTGTAGGCTCAGATAGTCTATTTATTGCAGTAGATGAAAATGCTCTACCCAATGAAATGTACTTCCCTAATGCATTCACTCCAAATGGGGATAACTTAAATGAGCTTTTCCCATATCAAATAGATGTTGCTCAGCCAGCATATTATATAATCATCTACTCTAGGTGGGGAGAAAAAGTATTCGATTCCCGAACTGCGGGAACAGATAATTGGGATGGAACATATCAAGGTAAAAAAGTTCCTAATGAGACTTTCATGTTCTATGTCAACTACAGAGGTTGCGATGGAAATACTCGTAACTCTAAAGGCACAGTGTATCCTATTTATTAGATTTTAACGAAGGCTTCTTTATCCATTTCAAATGAAAGATCATCAATTAAAGATGGATTTAATTTATGCCATTTAAAGCTAAGCAGATTACTTTCCCCAACTGCTGTATCCTGAATATTCTCATAATTTAATATTGAATCATCTGAATCAACAAGGTAATGAACTGCTATGACTTGTTCATTTTTTTTAAATGCACTAGGTATATATTTTTCTGAAACGTGGACCAATTTAGCTTGACTAATCTTTACACCCAGCTCTTCCATAAACTCACGTTTTAAGCAATCCAAAGCTCCTTCTCCAAACTCTAAACCACCACCGGGGAACTTTGTCATAGCATATCCATCAATATTTTCGTGACTTAGCAATATTTTATCACTTTTAATCCAAATACCATAAACGCGTACATTAAATTTGTTCATAATTTATGACATCAATTTTAATAAAAAACGGTCTATTAATAAATGAAAATGAAAAATTCATAGCAGATATATTTATTGAAGACAATTTTATAGCTGAAATTTCTAAAAATGGCATTAATCGTAATTCTGATAAAATAATTGAAGCTGAAGGTAAATGGGTGATGCCTGGAGTCATTGATGATCAAGTTCATTTTAGAGAACCTGGCCTAACTCATAAAGCAGAAATTTATACAGAAGCTAAAGCAGCTGTTGCTGGGGGTACTACCTCATATATGGAAATGCCTAATACAAATCCTCAAGCAACTACACAAAAAGAACTTGAAAAAAAATATGCTAGAGCAAATCAATGCTCCCTATCGAACTACTCCTTTTTTATGGGTGGGACCAATGATAATCTAGAGGAAGTATTAAAAACTGATCCAAAAAATGTTTGTGGAATAAAACTATTTATGGGAAGTAGCACAGGAAGCATGCTTGTAGATAATGAGCAGACTCTTAGGGGTATATTTTCAAAAACACCCATGCTGATTGCCACTCATTGTGAAGATGAATCCACCATACGAAGAAATACTTCAATCTTTAAAGAAAAGTATGGTTCTAAGATTCCATTTGAGGCACACCCTATTATTCGAAATCATGAGGCATGTTATCTATCGAGTAAAATGGCTACAGATCTTGCCAAAGAGTACGATGCAAGGCTTCATATATTGCATATATCTACTGAACAAGAAATTGAACTTTTCACCAATGCTATCCCGTTGCAAGAAAAAAAGATAACAGCAGAAGTATGTGTTCACCATTTGAGTTTAAACGATACACATTATCCAAAAAAACAAAGCTTAATTAAGTGCAATCCCGCAATAAAATCCGAAAAGGATCAAGCGGCTCTTTGGCATGCTTTGAACAATGATTATTTTGACATCATCGCTACAGATCACGCCCCACATACTTGGGAAGAAAAAATGAATGACTACCTCGATGCACCTAGTGGACTTCCTCTTGTGCAACATAGCCTCCAACTAATGATTGAACATGTTAAGTCAGGTAAATTAACGATTGAAAAAATGGTTCAAAAAATGTGTCATGCTCCTGCTCAATTATTTAATATCAATAAAAGAGGTTTTTTAAGAGAAGGTTATTTTGCAGATATAGTCATCATAAACCCTGAAACACAAGAAATTGTAGCAAAAAATAATATTCACTATAAATGTGGTTGGAGTCCTTTTGAAGGAGAACGATTTACATCATCTATTGAACACACAATTGTATCTGGACATATGGCCTTTTCAAAGGGAGAATTTGACGAGACAAGACATGGACATCGACTAACATTCAATCAATAACATTGTTAATCAATTATCTTTGAAGTTATATTATGCAAGTCAATAAAGCAATCCAATTATTTGAAAAATCAATTCAAAAACACCTTAATATAAAGCCTGAAGAGATTCGTTGTAAAAATGAGGGAGAATACGTAATCACTCGAGGGGAATCTACGGAAGTTTATGTTGATATATGGCAACCTGAGCAAACCAGTCAATGGCAGTATTTTGATCGTGATAAAATCGCCGGAATATTTCAAATAGTATCCCCTATTTGTGAGTATCCTCATGAAGAACATTTAGGGCAATTCATGGAAGAATTAGCTCATCTTAACTTTCACCTCTTTTCTGCAAAATTCGTAGCTAACGCTCAACAAAAAATAGTAAGCATTCAATATAAACGTATTTTGGAAGGGCTAAATGAAACTGAAATTATTGAACCTATTGAGGCAGTTGGTTATTATGCTGAAAACTTAAAAGAATATCTTGCCGAAAAATACCACGTTAAAAAAATATAGTTTGGTCTCAGACAACTATATTCATTATAGCAACATCTAATGTATAATCCATGCGATGAGCGGTGAGAAACATGATGACATATCATTAATAAAAGCTTGCAGCAATGGAGACCATAACGCCTTTAATAAAATATATAATAAGTACTCTGGAATAATGTATAGTATATGTTTAAGATATATGAATTCACACAACGATGCCCAAGATGCACTGCAAGAGGGCTTTATCAAAGTGTATAATAAAATATCGTCTTATTCATTTTCTGGGAGTTTTGAGGGCTGGATGAAAAGAATATTCATTAATACTAGTATAGAACTGATTCGAAAGAAAAAATACCATCGAGATATCGACTATTTAAAAGAATCAGAAATCAAGATGACTTCTAAAATAGAAATTGGATCAATGGATGCTAAAAAAATGATTGATATAATCCAAAAACTTCCCCAAGGCTATCGAACAGTATTTAACATGTATGTTATTGATGGTTACTCTCATAAAGAAATCTCTAAAGTCCTAAGTATATCTGAAAGTACTAGTAAAACTCAGTTGTTTAAAGCACGAAAACAGCTTCAAATAAAATTAAAAGGGTGGTTTGAATAATGAAAAAATTCAAAGACATATCTGAATTTGAAAAGTTGGTTAAAACCCAACTTGAAAATCATAGTACTCCACCCCCGCCTAAAGTATGGGATAATATAGACTTTTCGTCTCTGAATCAATCAGCCACAAAAGGTTCAAAAATCATTGAATTAATTAAAAACCCTATTCAAATAATTAAGATAGCAAGTATAGTCGGGGTATCTGCAACAATCCTATTTTTAGCCATAGATAATCAAAATTCACCATCCAAAGAAGTTGCTCATAATTTCATAGAAGATTCTCAAGCAATCATAGAAGATTCAACCTCAAATATTCAATCAAATATCTCGAGCAATAAAGACCAAATAAATAAAGAAAGTAAGCATTGGTCTAAGCCCTTCAATAATGAAATGGTAAATACTCACAAACAATCATTACCACCAAAGGAGATAATCAAAGTTAAAAACCATACTCCAAACTCAAAAGGAAATATTGAAACTTCAAATCAATTAAATATTGAAAACACGCCACAAAAAATAGTAGTTTCAAACAATCAACCCTGTATTGGTGAAACTGTAATTATAAAATCAACTTTTCCAGGTGACTGGTATCTCAATAATGAGATCATTGTTAAGAATACGGACAATTTCGAACATATGGTAGTCTCAGCCAAACCAATGTTTATTACATTAAAAAATGAATTTGGGGAGATAAAAGAAATTATCCGTAGTATTAATCCAGAATATCAAATAATTAGCCAAAAGATTAATCATAATACTTACAAATTCTCAATAAACAAACTAGAAATTAATGCCAACTGGTATTTAGATGGTTTACTAGTTTCAGAAAATAAAAATGTATGTGAAATTAAAGAACTTTCCGTAGGTAAACATGAAATAAAAACTATTCCCGTAAATGCAAAGTGCTTATCCGAGAATTCAACCATTTTAGATATTAAAAGTATGGGTTCTATTAAGTTTTTTAATGTCTTTACACCTAACGGAGATGGCACCAACGATGAATACCCTGTAGAAATAAGCAACTACGAAAATTATCAGATTCTCATCTTTGATCAGATGAATAATCAAATAATATTCACATCAAATGACCCAAAAAATCGATGGAATGGAAGCATAAACAATACAGGAGAAAATTGTCTCCCGGGAGAATACCTCGCTAAAATAAATTATACCTTAAAAGGTGAAGAACCACAAATAAAAAATATTAAATTCACGCTAATACGCCCTTAAATTTGAATATTATGACGAAGCAAACTAACTTTACAAACTTTTTTATGAATTATAATAATCCCATTATGAATATTTCAAACCTAAAATCTGTATTCATTAAATACTTATTTTCATTGATTTTCATTTCATCTACTTTCATTGGTTACGCCCAATGTAGTCCAAAAGTCATAAGAACTGACGGGACATTAAGTACATCAGGCACGTTTTGTGAAGGACAAATTATATCCTTTGAAGCAAATTCTCCAGGTTATACTACCACCATTGAATGGGATTTTGGGTATGACAATAATAAAAGTAATGCCGAAAAACCTACGTTCAATTACCCTATTGCTGGTACATATACTGTTACTTTCAAAGGGGATGGTTTTGCAGGTCAATGTACCGAAACGCTTACTATTACTATTAAGCCTTCACCAGATATTTATTTTAAACGTTTGAATGATTCTGCACAATGTTTCAAAAACAATTCATTTTGTTTTAAAGATAGTTCACAGGCTCCTAATGGTTTAATCGTAAGACAAACTTATGTTTTCAGTAACGGATTACGTATAGATTCTATAAACCCAACATTTCCCTACTCTTTTTGTGTTGACATAACTGACCCTAGTGGTGGATTTTTTGACTTAGTTATAGAATCTGAAGATTCTAGTGGTTGTGTAAGCAAGCTTATATTCAAGGATTATCTCTATGTGTACCCAAAATTGGGAATAGAATTCCAAAATCTTACACCAAATCCGAATCCTAATTGTGATTCTACATTAGGTGTATACAAGAATGTATCTCTTCTCCCATTAGCAGATGTAGACTCATTTGAATGGGTATTTGGCGATGGTAATTCAGTAAAAGGTACTTCAACTACAAATACGGAATGGTGGAATGGTCCAGCTAACGATGGAATAATCGAACACATGTACCGTAAAAATGGAACATTTGATGGCACATTAATTGGATCAGCATATGGGTGTAGCGATACCTTCACTTTCAGAGCAGCAGTAGGTAACATCCTACTAGAACCAAAAATCATTTCAACCCCAAATCCAGCTTGTACGCCAGACAATCCTATAGAGTTTTCAGTTCAAGGATTGAATGGAGCTAATGTGAGTTCATTTCTATGGAATTTTGGTAATCCTCCGGCGGGACCTCCTAACTTTAATGATAGGACTCTAACTCCCGAATTTGGATACGGTCCTGGACCATGGATGATCAGCCTGAGGTTGCAGTCTGGCCCTTGTGATATAACTGTTTATGATACTGTCCAAGTAATTGGTCCTGGGTCAACAATAGAAGTTCCATTTGATAGAGTTGATGAAGGTCAAGCATACCAATGTGTAATTGAAGATACTGTTTGCTTCCCAAACAACTCATCCTTTTATCAAAACGACTTCAATCAATTGGACGAAGATTCCATTGTTTTCTATTACAAATATACCTTTGAACGAGTTTTTGATATTACTACAGGCCTTTACAGCTGGCATTATAGAACTTGGGAAGAAAGACCACGTGGTAATTTTTTACTAACTGACTCCACTTATGCCAATTCAGACACCATTAATAAAAATGGTTTCAAGGTATATTATGATGCTACAAAAGACTCCATCGCTGCGATAAGTGGTGGCGATACTACTTGGTATAAAGATTTTTATGCCGCTGCACCCAATTCGAGTTATCGATTTGGTGTTGATGGGAAAAAGCGATTTGTGTTTAACTATACACCTCCAAGAGGCAGAGGCGGGGTTGGCGTTGGAGATCAAACTGCTATTCCCCCGGCCGTACAATATAAAGATTACAGACCTAACGTATGGAGAGTATGGGATATGGGTGACCAATACGCCCCTCAATGTACGACTGACTCAAGACCATGGGTTAATAAAAATGTTGGAATAAATTGTAATTGGGTAATTGATAGTGCTCCATGCCATTGGTATACCCCTTGGGATGAAATATATAGAACCTTCCAGGAAGGTAGAAACTATACTCAACCATACAGAGAGACTAGAATATCAAAGCCCCTAAGAGAGTGTTATGTGGTTAACATCTATGCTGCTGATACCATGATCGTTCCTGGCGATACTGTTTTAACTATTCCTATTGATTCGTCATATACTTATCGAGGTGTAAATATCCCAGCTGGAGTTACATACCCAGACAACAGACTTGGTAATTGGATTGTTAGACGTCCGCCCTCCAGATTTTATGGGACCAAGTTTTATTGGGATGCTGCTAGAGACACCTTCGTTGCAATAAATAATATTGTAGACACTACCTTCCATGATGAAGATTCATTGGGAAGAAACAACCCTCGTAATGGAAAAGGAAATACTCAATGGACCGTAACTTTTCATGATATGGAATTTTATGTTCCTACAGGTGTAACCATTGATATCCTTAAACTTGACGCACCTGGCGGTGGCGGTGGTGCTGGAACAACCAGATCAATCACTGGGCCACAGACTGTTATTATTGAGGCAGATGAACAATTTACATTATACTCGCTTGATTCAATTACTCCAACAATCTATATTGAAGAAAATGAACCGGATACATCCTATGCTCAACCGTCAAACTATGTCACCTTGGAAGAAAGATTTGGTATTCCTGTAAGAGTTGTTAAACAAGCTGTATTTGTTGACTCAGCCGCTCATCGAGAAAATTGGTTTACTGACCAAGCAGTTTGCTTTAATGTTACTTTATGGCAAAAAGACACTATACATCCTTTGATGTGTGAGTCATCAGGAACGAAATCGTTGGCACTCATTCCACCAAATGCCAAAGGACTAGAATGGGTGAGTGGAATTCCATGTCCATTTGATGGAAATAACTTGAACTATATTTTGACTTTTGATATATCTGAGACGAAACCAGGTTGTACACAACAATGGTTTGCTGCAAACTTAGATACCTTCGCTGATCCAAATGCCTTTATTCCATTCAATGCTGGTCTATTGGCTCCTCCTCCACCGGGTAGCCCGATACCATTTGGTTTACCATATGATCTTGTTGGTAATCGAGGCACTCAATTTGTGAAAGGATACACACCAGGTCAAATAGGTAATCCATATGCAAGAAATCCAATTGGGTCTTTCGCCTTGGGATTAATTGTTGGAAACGGTAAACCTGATCCAAATGGTGGACCTCCAGCATGTTTAGATACATTCTACTACCCAGATTTATTTAGAATATTACCTCTCGACGCTAGTTTTGATATTGTGTATCCAACACCTATTAACACTGCTCCTTTGCAATATTATATGTGTCCCGGAGATACTGCATATTACAGAATTACTAACCCAATTCAAGATAGTATCAAAACACTTCGTTGGGCTTGGGGTTACCAAGGTCTAGGGAAAGGACCTAACCTATCAATTTATGTAGAAGAATTCCAATATTATAAACCATACACTGGTCCAAGACCAAATAGAAATGATAAAGATATCGTTTATAATGGCGAGGACTGGCTATATAACTATGTAGTTCGTAGAAACATCACTGATGTGTTAGGTGAGGAATTACTAGATACGATTGTCACATCAATCATTAAAGACTGGAAGGTCGTAGCTATCAAAACAAACACCGACCGACTAATTAAAGATGCCTTTGAACAATTATTGAACCTAAACTACAATGAAATACCCGCAGAAGATATTCCATACTATTTAGGAGACGGTACTTTTGGTTGTCTAGATACCACTGGCATAAGTGCTTTATTCCAGTTCGGTAAAGAAGTTTATTCTGACAAAACTGGTGAGTGGGGTGTAACGCGTGTAGGTGATAAAATTTATCGTACTGACACAAGTGTAACTCCAAATGTTCAAATTGAAACGCAACATATCTTACACTTCAGAGACTCATCTATGCAAGGATTTGATACCCTCATGTTAGATACAAACTTTGATGGCAGAAAAGATATGCTGACTGGCCTTTATAGACACATTTACAAATATCCAGTAATTACTAACCCTGACGAATGTAATCCAGGAGTTAGAGACACCATATACAAAAATGGTAGTGGTCCAATGGGCCCATCGTTGTTCTTGAATAGTACTCCAGGTTGTGAAGCAAGATCTACAAAACTTTTAAATGTAGGTTTCTATAATGACTTCTGGGTAAGTAATGAGAATTTATGTCAGGGTCTAAATCTTGTCATTGAAGATTCTTTAAGGTATTACCAATATGGTCAACAAGATCCATTCACCTATCCTATTCACGATTTCCCTCTATGGCAAACACGGTATATCACAAATGAGGAAACTTATCGAGCAGATTGGGATATTAACGATGGTCGATTTGATAGCACTCGTTCTATCATACTTAACCACACATATACTGAACCAGGAGAATACACGATTACAATTGTAGCAGAAGATAGTATTGGTTGTACGGATACTACTTTACTAACAGCTTATGTATCTAAAGTGATTCCTGGATTTGATTTTGGAAGTGCTATTGTTAATTGTGCGTCCATTATAAACTTCCAAGACACTACTTCAGTTGTTGATCCATGTGCTGCAAAAGATACTTGTACCAATGGAACCGACTTGTCTTGTGAAAAAATCATTGCATGGGAATGGAATTTCGGTGACGGAACAAGAAAAAGTATCCTTCAAAACCCATCTCATAACTACACATCTGGTGGAACTTACACTGTAACACTAATCGTCACTACACAACTAGGCTGTATTGACAGCATTAAACGACAAATTTATATTCCTGGACCTCAACCTCGATTTGAATTTGACAATGATGTATGGAATACTAATGATACCGCTGTTATCTGCGTGAATGATTTGGTTAATCTAAAAAATACAAGTCAAGGAGATGTAAATAATCCTAAATTCCAAATCATTTGGGGAGATGGAAGCAATGACCCTCCTGGTGATATAGACTCTGTATTTGGTCATGTTTATACAACCCCTGGCACTTATGAGTTATTCTTAATACAAGAGGATGAAATTCCAGGTACGGGTAATCGTTGCTCTAGGATTTTCCCAGATACAAATCCTGACCTATTAATTCAACGTCGAATTATCGTCATTGTAAATCCAAGACCTGATGTGAAAATTAGTGCATCTGACACCATAGTTTGTCCAGATGATCCTATCACATTTACAGGAACCATAGATGAACGATATATTCGATTAAAATGGTTAATGGGATATAATAATGACGAGATTAACGAAAATGTTCCAGACACAACCGTTACCTATTCATATCCGGAATCTGGTGTATATGAAGTTATCTTAGCTCCTGAATATGATGAATTACCTAGATGTTGGGATAGAGATACGATAAAAGTCAGAGTAGTTGATGTTAAAGCAAGTTTTGATATCGATAGCTCTGCAAGACCAGAATTCTGTTTCACTAATACTTCCACAGGAGCAACAAGCTACAAATGGACATTTGAAGAGACAGATCCTGAACCAGATGGCTCAAGTGAAGAGACAGATCCTTGTTATAATTGGGATGAACGCAAAGGTGTTTATCAAGTATGTCTGACAGCTATTAGCTCTGAGGGTTGCGAAGATGATACCTGTCAAACAGTATCTAATACCTTCCTAAGACGACTTGTACCATATAACGTGTTCACTCCAAACAGTGGAGATGACAAGAATACTGAATTCGTGATTGAAGGTGAAAGCCTTGATGAATACGGAATTAAAATCTTCAATCGTTGGGGTGAGTCTGTCTTTGAATCTACAGACATTAATTACTCATGGAATGGTAGAGTTAATAATACTGGTGATGAGTGTCCTGAAGGCACATACTTCTATATCATAAACTATACATTTAAGTTTGGAGAGAAGAATGAAGGAAAAGGACCTATAGAAGGCTCTGTAGATTTAATTAGAGAATAGCTAACAATTCTATATCAAATAAAAAAACCATTCGCAATGCGAATGGTTTTTTTATTTATTGGATTAATGTAAAATAAATTATGTTGATTTGCAGTGCTTATTTAGAAAGACTGAGGGATTAGGCCCATAGACGTCTTGGCAACCTGAGTATTAGAATATCAAGGTGCTACATCCTATCCCGCTAATTGGGAGAAGATAAGTGTTCTATGATCCTAGTTGTACTCACTTATTTTAATCCTTATGATTAGACAATTAGAAAATTACCTTCGTTTAAGTGGTTTGGAACCTTTAGTCAAGTCTCCCAATATCAACTTCGTTAATATTGGTGAACGTACCAATATTACAGGTTCTAAGAAGTTTGCTCGGCTTATTTTAAATAATCAATATGATGAAGCCATTCATGTAGCTCGCCAACAAGTGGAAAATGGGGCTCAAATTATTGATGTTAATATGGATGAGGGAATGCTGGATGGTAAAGCTGCAATGATAAAATTTCTAAATCTTATTGCTGCTGAACCAGATATTTCTAGAGTTCCTGTAATGATTGATTCAAGTAAGTGGGAAATTATCGAAGCAGGACTTAAGGTTATACA
Organism: Bacteroidia bacterium; assembly: GCA_029253325.1. GTDB lineage: Bacteria > Bacteroidota > Bacteroidia > NS11-12g > UBA9320 > UBA9320. Next base: position 4,330 of record JAQWZS010000078.1, on the reverse strand, counting down.
AGGTAAAGGAATCGTAAATTCAATTAGCCTTAAAGATGGCAAAGAAGAATTTATCAAAAGAGCAAAAAAGATTAAATGGTTTGGAGCTGCAGCAGTAGTAATGGCTTTCGACGAAAATGGACAAGCAGATACTTTAGAAAAAAGAATTGATATATGTCAACGTAGCTACAATATACTTGTTAATGAAGTTCAATTCCCTCCTCAAGATATCATATTTGATCCCAATATTTTAACTGTTGCTACTGGCATTGAAGAACACAATAACTATGCTGTAGATTTTATTAAAGCAACGCGTTGGATAAAAGAAAATTTACCTTTTGCTAAGGTAAGTGGAGGTATAAGCAACATCTCGTTCAGTTTTAGAGGGAATAACATTATTCGAGAAGCGATGCATTCGGCTTTTCTATATCATGCTATTAAAGCTGGCTTAGATATGGGGATTGTTAATGCGGGTATGATTGAAGTGTACGAAGAATTACCAAAGAATGTTCTAGAAGCAGTTGAAGATGTTCTTCTAAATCGACATGAAGATGCAACTGAAAATTTAATTGCTCTTGCTGAAGTTGTAAAAGGAGATGGTAAAAAAATTGTTCAAGACCTAAGTTGGAGAGATGAAAATGTTTACGAGCGATTAAAACATTCACTCATAAAAGGAATAACAGAATATATTGAAGAAGATACAGAAGAAGTTCGACACCAACTTAACAAACCTATAGAGGTTATAGAAGGTCCACTTATGGCTGGAATGAGTGTAGTTGGAGATTTATTTGGTAGTGGGAAAATGTTCTTACCTCAAGTAGTCAAAAGTGCACGGGTAATGAAAAAATCCGTAGCATACTTACAACCTTATCTAGAAGCTGAAAAAAGTGAAGGAAACACCCAAGGAAAAATATTATTAGCAACCGTAAAAGGAGATGTTCATGATATTGGTAAAAATATTGTTGGAGTAGTTTTAGCATGTAATAACTACCAAATAATTGATCTTGGCGTCATGGTGCCAACTTCTAAAATTATTGATGCTGCAATTGAGCAAAATGTAGATATCATTGGACTAAGCGGTTTAATCACTCCAAGTTTAGAAGAAATGATCAATATCGCTAGCGAAATGGAGAGAAGATCTTTGAAAATACCAGTCTTAATTGGTGGTGCAACAACCTCTCGAATGCATACAGCTGTTAAAGTTGCTCCAAAGTATTCTGGACCAGTAATCCATGTATTGGATGCCTCTCGATCAGTACCAGTCGCTGGTCAACTCATTAGTGCAAAAACACATGAAAACTTTACGACTCAAATTAAATCCGAATATGATCAACTTGCCATTCAACATGCAGCTCGACAATCTGAAAAAAAGATCCTTTCATTCAATGAATGTTTGAACAACAAACCTATACTGAACTGGAATAATTACACTCCTCCTAAACCAAATAAAACTGGAATTGAAATAGTAAAAGACTTTGATTTATCAAAGCTGAGAAACTATATCGATTGGACCCCTTTCTTTTCTACTTGGGAGCTCAAAGGTAAATATCCTAATATTTTTGAAGATGTATATGTAGGTGAAGAGGCAAAAAAGTTATTTGAGGATGCTCAAAAGATGCTTGATAAACTAATTTCTAAAAAAATCCTTAGAGCTAATGGTATTGTCGGAATTTTTGAAGCTTTTGAAGATCAAGGAGATATTATACTCCCTGAAAATCAGGTAACTTTCAATTGTCTTCGTCAACAAAGAAAAATGGGTAACAACATCCCAAATCTTTCTCTAGCTGACTTTATAGCTCCAAAAAATGCTGGTAAAGAAGATTACTTAGGAGCATTTGCCGTAACCACTGGAATCGGAATTGAAGGTATCGTAGAAAAATATGAAAAGGATCAAGATGACTATAATTCAATTTTAGTAAAAGCTATCGCTGATCGACTTGCAGAAGCATTTGCGGAATACTTGCATGAGTATGTTCGGAAAAAAATGTGGGGTTATGCTTCTGATGAAAAATTAGATAACGAACTGCTGATACGCGAAAAGTATCAGGGTATCCGACCTGCACCTGGATATCCTGCATGTCCTGATCATACCGAGAAGGGAAAACTATGGGATTTACTTGACGTTGAGAATCGTACGGGTATTAGTCTAACTGAAAGTTACGCTATGTACCCAACCGCTGCTGTATCTGGATTCTATTTTTCACATCCAAAAAGTAAATATTTTGCTGTAGGAAAAATTGGAGAGGATCAATTAAAAAATTACGCTCAGCGTAAAAATGTTTCTTTCGAATATGCTAAAAAATGGCTAAGCCCAAACCTACTATAAATAACTACCTAATATTAGGTAGTTAAATTGCATACTTGCATCTTTGTAAAAACAAATAATGAACATTGGTATACTTTGTTACCCGACGTATGGCGGTAGTGGCGTTATTGCAACAGAATTAGGTAAAGCACTGGCTGAAAAAGGTCATAAAATTCACTTTATATCTTATAATCAACCTGTAAGGCTCGATGCATTCAATGAGAACTTATTCTTTCATGAAGTTCGTTTCAACAATTATCCTTTATTTAAATACGCCCCCTATGAAACAGCTCTTACAAGCAAAATAGTTGATGTAGCCAAAACTCACAATCTGGATGTTCTTCATGTTCACTATGCAATACCTCATGCTGCTGCTGCTGTTATGGCTAAAAATATTCTTAAAAGAATCGGTATAAAAATTAAAATCGTGACAACATTACATGGGACCGACATCACACTTGTAGGAAAAGATAAAAGTTTTGAGCCCGTGGTAAGTCATTCATTGATTGAAAGTGATGTAGTTACAGCTGTATCAAACAGCCTCAAATTAGAAACCTATGAAAATTTTAGTTATGATGGAGATATACAGGTTGTCCCAAATTTTATTGATTTCCAAAGATTCAACAAACAACCTAAAGATCACTTTAAAAAAATAATAGCACCTAATAACGAAAAAGTTATTGTACATACCTCGAATTTTAGAAAGGTAAAAAGAGTTCCTGACGTGCTCAAAGTATTCAGAAAAATTGCCAAAGAAATTCCTACTAAAATGCTTTTTATAGGAGATGGACCCGAAAGAAATAGCATAGAAAAGGAGTGCATGTCTTATGACATGTGTAAAGATGTTACATTTCTTGGGAAACAAGAGGCTGTTGAAGAAATCTTAAGTATAGCCGATCTGTTTATTATACCATCCGAGACTGAAAGTTTTGGACTTGCAGCTCTGGAAGCTATGGCTTGTGAAGTACCTGTAATAAGTACTAACTCTGGTGGGCTTAAAGAAGTCAATATCGATGGAGTAACAGGATTTACAAGTGATGTTGGAGATACTGATAAAATGGCAAAAGATGCACTTCACATATTAAAAGAGGAAAATTTAAGTCAATTTAAGGCACTTGCAAAAATGCACTCACTCAAATTCAAATTGGATACAATACTCCCAATTTATGAGAAGCTTTATCAATAAATTTTACTTTTCAATAGTAAATACAACATCAGAGTTCGCATCTAAGGTAGCAGATTGATTAATTGGAATTTGTTCTGTAAAATTTCCTGAAAATACAATTTGCGAATTGGTATTTGAGATAATCTGAACATTATTTCCATTGTCATCTACTAAAGATATTTTACCATTATTTTCTGACCAGGTTCCTTGAGTTTGAACTCTCTCAACAGGAATTTCAAAGTTTTGCTGTTGCCCAACAAACTCAGCCACCACATCGGCTCTGAAAATTAAATCTGTTGTATAACGGTTTGGGTTTTCACTGAATGTTACATTCCCTGAAATATTTGAACCCTTACCTGTGAACGTTCCAGCTTCCTGACCCCTAAAGGTTAATACACCATTTGTTAAATCAATTTTGGTATAATCCCATTCCCCGACAAATGGACTAACTTCAACACTACCTCCGTTGCCTCCAACGTTATTCCCAGTTGTATCTGTTGTATTTTTACCTTCTTCAATAATAGGTAGAGGTGGTTTTTTACAACTATGAACTATCGGCATCAAAAGACTTAGCAAAAGAATTATATTTAATTTTCTCATATTATTAACATGCAAGATACTAAAATTTCAACTATTCCACACCTCCCATGATTTATCTGCTTGTATTTTTAGCATCTCAAGTCCATTTACCGTCAATGCTCCATTCAATTTTGATTTACTTAGAAATAGCGTTTCTACTGGATTGTATATTAAGTCATAGCATAAATGTTTTGAGGTAATTGCTGAATATGGAACATCCACACAATCGTCAACGGACGGGAAAGTTCCTAAGGGAGTAGTATTTATCAATAAATCATGATTTTTAATGACTTCATAATCTA
>JAQWZS010000071.1 GCA_029253325.1 Bacteroidia bacterium | reverse complement strand
ATGGTCCCTCCAGAAGATGTTATAGGTTATTATAACATGTATCAAATGCCAATAGCTATTGTTATAGCAGTTCTGATGGCCATATCTCAGTTTTTTAGATATAAAAATACGCCTAACATTCGAAAGCTATTCGTAGAAATTTTAATTACCCTATTGCTAGCCGTAGTTTTAACTTTGGGAGGGATGTTTCTTTTTGAAATAGCTAATCCTATGTTTGTAATACTCATGTTTGCGGGTTTTTATGCTTTAGTTGGAAATATAACTTACATCATTTTATATATTCAATCTGTAAAACTTTCAGGCTCATCTATAGCACATATTGGATTTGGTTTAATGTTACTAGGAGTGCTAGTATCTAGTGCAAAGAAACAGGTGATTACAGCAGATTTTAGTGGACAAATGGGCAATTTTGATGAGAAAGCACGACGCGAGAATATGTTGTTAATCAAAAATGAGCCCACACGTTTAGGGGACTATATGGTGACTTATCAAGGAGATAGTGTGAGTGGAGATGATATTTATTTTAAGGTAAATTACGAATCCATTGATGGAGAGGAATCTTTCACGTTGCTCCCCAATACTCAGATTAATGAAGACATGGGAGGAATTCTTCCTAATCCTGATACAAGGCATTATTTGACCTATGACGTATACACACATATAACATCCTTGCCAAAACCAGCCTCTGACAGTATTGATTGGAAAAATGTAAAAGAGTATCCAATTGAAAAGGGGGATAGTATTCAGACAACTAATGGAACAGTTGTATTTACAGGTGTAGAACAAAGCGATGGGAAGTCTATTGGGCTTAAGAATACGACATTAGCTAAGGCTATGTTAACGATAAAACAGGGAGAAAACCAGCTTACTGCAGCACCAATTTTTGGAATAAATTCCAATACATATTTTAGTATTCGAGAGGAAGTTGCAGAGGCAGGATTACGATTTGGTTTTGAGATCAGACCAACCGAAAATGACAAACCCATGGCTGTTCTTGAAATTGCAGAAACTACACCTCAGCCTAAGTTTATAGTTATGAAAGGGATTGTTTTTCCATATATTAATTTACTTTGGTTAGGGACAATATTGATGGTTGTTGGTTTTGGAATAGCAACTTGGAATAGATTAGAGTTAAAGCTTGGGACATAAAATTATATTCATAGGTAGTGGAAATGTGGCCACCAATCTTGCCCAAGCATTCGATCGAGCGGGGCATCAAATTTTGCAAGTTATAAGTTCCAATTCTGATCGAGCTCAAAAATTAGCAAAACGTTTCGGTGCATATTATGGGAATTCAGTTGCTTCTGTTGATTTCAATGCAGATTATGTGATATTGTGTGTGAATGATGAGTCCTATTTTAATGTGTTAGAGGAGCTTCCGAAAGGATTAAAAGCTGTTATTTGTCATACTTCAGGTCCTGTTTCTATGGAAGTAATTAGGAGTTACGCTCTTAACTATGGTGTTTTTTACCCGTTACAAAGTCTTAGAAAGGAAAAATGTATTGATTTTTTAGAAGTGCCTATTTTTATTGAAGGCAACTCAGTTGATGTAACTGAAGACCTCATGAAATTAGCAGATACAATTTCTAATCAAACTAAAAAAGTTAGTTCATTAGAACGAGAGAAATATCATTTAGCTGCAGTTTTTGCAAATAATTTTACGAATCTCATGTACACTCTAGCTCACAGGTATTTAGAAGATGAGGCATTAGATTTTAAAAATTTAATTCCCATAATTAATGAAACAGCTAGTAGGTTAAATGAACGTGATCCCGCAAGCTGGCAGACAGGCCCAGCAAAGCGAGGCGATTCCATTATTATGCAAAAGCACATTGACATGTTAGAAGATCAAGAGTTGAAGGAAATTTATAAACAATTAAGCGACTACATCCGATCTAACTAAAATTTTCAGCTATTTTTAACAAATCATGAATAATCAAGACTTTGTTAATAATCAATATAGCCAATACAGGCAGGATATTTTTGCTGTTTGTGAGGATTTTAGACAACGATTGGAAAAACTTAATCGTCTTAAAGATAAAATTTTGAAGGATGACGAATCAATTCATTAAATCAAATCATATAAGGTCTATAGTTTTATTTTTTTGGCTATTGGGTTGCCTTGATACATTGAGTGCTCAAGTAATAGATATAAATCCTAATGTGCAGTGGAAATATGTAAGATCTCAGCAGTTAGAATTAAAAAATAAAAGTACCTATCAGTACGAATTCCCAGCAGAAAAAGGGTATGATTATATTTTTAGCGTTACAATTAATGAGTCAGGTATAGAAACTTATGTTAAGGTATTTGACATTCAAATGAAGCCAATTGCTGGAGAAGGAATTAAGAGTAAAACAAATCAGCTTCAATTTAGGGTGCCTGCTAATGGGACATATATCGTTACATTAGCTTATAAAGGACCCGATTACAACAAGTCTACGCCTATTGATTTTACTTTGATAAGGCGACCAATTGTTGAATGAGAATTATTTTAACCAGTGGTCAAAGGTATCACCTCTTAGGCCTAGTCTTAGAGTTTCTAATGGTATAATTTCGTGTGGAGCTATGTTACCAAGGTTGACATTATGACCATAAAGCGTTAAAAACCACACTTGCTGTACTTTTTGTGGAGCTTCCCAAAGAATTGTATCCAAAGGGATGTGTTGTAAGATTTCTTCAATCAGTCCAGATCGTATTTCTCCTGAATTTCTAAATATCCCAACCGTACCGCTTTCACGAGCTTCTGCGATAACTTTCCAAGCACCTGCAGCTATTTCAGCCTTCATCATGGCAATCCATTTGTAAGGAGGGATTATTTTTTCCGCATCTTTACTACCCACCTCACTTAAGACCGTAAAATCTTTGGCGAGAGAATTGATATATTCACATTTTTGATCCTCGCTAATCTCCATGCTTCCGTCAGATACTTCAGCGTGGGTAATTTTGTATTTATCGAGTAGCTTTTTGTAATCATCAAACTGATTTCGAATAACGTAGGCTTCAAATAATGTTCCACCAAAATAAACAGGAATTTTTGCTTCTTGGTATATTTCTAATTTTCTAGTGAGTGAAGGTGTTACTGTACTTGTTCCAAACCCAAGTTTGATAATGTCAGTTTTATCTGCTGCTACTTCTAAAAAATCTTCGGCTTGTCTGCAGCTAAGGCCTTTATCCATTACCATTGTAAGTCCACTATTTCGTGGTTTAGAAGGACGCTCAGGAATGTTTTTGAGATTGAAGTCGGGATTGATCATGAGGTTAGTTGATGTAAATATCGATTATGTTAGTTATGTTTTGGTTGTTTTCTAAAAACGGAGCAAATTCATAGAGTAAAATGTATTCACTGGGATTTAGCTTTAGAGCAGCATGTAAGAAATTGTAGCCTTTTTCAAACTCTCCAAGCGTAAAAGAATAAGAAGCAATTCGGTAATATATTCTAGAATCTTCATCGTGGTGTTCGATATTCTCTAAAAGAAGTTGTGCGGCATCTTCCAAATCACCCAACTCAAATTTAGCATGAGCATAGTCTAACAATATTTCTATTGTTTCTTGGTCAATTTGGTATGCTAGGTTATAGTAGTGATAGCATTTCTCTTTGTTTTCTCGAATCAAGAAGATTTCGGCGAGTTCGATATGATACATTACTTCATATCGATCAATATCAATGGCCTTTAGAAGGTTTCTTTCGGCATCTTTCCATTGATTATTCCGCTTAAATATGCAGGCAATGCCAAAATAGGCATCTGATAAATTAGGGTTTATTTTTAGCGACTTCTGGTAATGATATTTTGCAGCATTATCATCTTTCAGATTTTCAAAGCATTCCGCAATATTGCATAATACCTCAGCATCAGTTTCATCATTATCCAGAGATAATTTCAAAAATTCTATCGCTTTTGGGTAGTCGCCAAGCTCCATTAGACAATTTCCTTTACCTAGGTGTCCCATGGTATTTTGGTCGTCTATCGCAATACAATATTCATAAGCATTAATAGCCTCTTTGTTTTGATCTTGTCTTTGGTGTATGAGCCCCATAAAATACCAAGCACTGTAGTTGTATGGATCTTCATCAATAACCTTTTGAAGGTATGTCTTAGCAAGTGAGTATTGATTGATGTCAATAAACAACTTGATAAGTTCTTGAATGCTTAATTCGTCTTTGAGAAAGTCCATTGAAATAGCATTCAGATAAGACATCGCCTTTTTTTCTTTACCCAACACAAGGTTTATTCGAATAAGTCGAATAAGGATTTCTTCATCGTTTGTATCGATGCTATGTGCCAAAAGATACATTTCTAGAGCACGTTTGTACTGCAAGCTCAGCGTGTAACAGTCGCCAAGTAGCTTTAATATTTCGACATTTTGAGGTTCAATTTGTCGATATTTTTCGAGTAGTTTTATTGCTCCGTTGATGTTACGTTGAGCAATATATAATTCCGATTTTTTAATTTGGTAGTAGCTTTCAAAGGGGTATAGCTGTTCTCCAAAAGCAATGGCACGCGTAGCGTTTTTGAGTTGATCAAAATCCAAGTAGTAGTCGATGAGACGACTAAGTTCGTCGTTGTCATAGAAAAAATTCTCGCCACTTTTGAGCATTTGCTCAAAATTTCTAGCTTTTTCTTCCATGCCATCCTCAAAATACTCGCTATGGTTCATCTTAATTTTTGGCTTTCTCAAAGATAGTTAAACTCGTTTAATTATCTGGGGTCAAAGGTCGGTATAAAGGATTGTTTTGCCAACATAATAATCACACAAAAAAACGGCTCGCAAATCAATGCAAGCCGTCTAATGTTTAACAATAAATTACACGTTTTAGGTCTATTGGTCTTTTAAGTTTCTTCTGAAGATTCTTCGGCGTCTTCGTCTTTTTCGTTTTCTAGGTTTTTGGTGTTCAATTTCTTGTGGTGTTTTGGCTTTAATAAGCATAGTCAAATCCGTATTGATAGCTGTTATAGTATTTTCTGTACTAAATGTGTGTAGCGAAGACTGTACAGTAACGGTTTTATTCGCACTCCCTGCTTCTGCAAATATAGAGCTCCCCATTAGGGTAGCCGTAAGCACACCATAGCCTAGTGCCTTTTTGGGGTTGGTTATTTTTTTTAATAAGCTTATCATGCTTATAGTATTGCAAAAGCTATTCCAAGAGCATCTATTTTAATTTTCCTTCGTCTGCAAAGGAAAAATACCCGGTATTGGAAACGATGATGTGATCTAAAATTTGGATGTCTAGGGTTTGGCCTGCTTGTATTAATTCTTGGGTAAGTTTTAGGTCGGCATGACTTGGATTGAGATTGCCACTCGGATGATTATGACACAATACAAGGCTGGATGTGTTGTGCTCCAGAGCAGCTTTAAAAACTCGTTTAGGGTCGACTACGGTATGCGATATTCCGCCATCGCTTACTTGGTAAGGTTTGATGATCGAATGATTCTTGCTTAGTAGAAGTACCCAAAACTCTTCGTAGTTTTTGTCTTGAAGTAGGGGTTTAAAAAAATGATAGGCATCGCTGCTACTTTTGATAATGTTGGAGGATTGGGTGGCTTTTTGTCTACGTCCGCCCAGTTCTATTGCAGCAATTAGGCTGATGGCTTTGGCTGGACCAACGCCATTTATCTTGCAGAAGTCGACAATACTCATTTTAGATAATTTATTCAGGTCGTTATCCGCAAGTCGAAGAATTTCACGAGCAAGATCAAGTGCGGATTTGTTTTTGGTTCCGTTGGAAAGTAGAATGGCGATTAATTCGGCATTGCTGAGTGAGGTTCTACCTTGTTGAGCGAGTTTTTCGCGGGGCTTATCATCGTCTGCCCAATTTTTTATAGAGATGTAGTCGGTCATGTTTTTAGTCAATAAAAAAGCCCTCTGATTTCAGAGGGCTTCAAAAATATGGTTTCTTTGAGGATATTATCCCAAAGATTTCACGTGCTTAGCTAGCTTACTTTTGAGGTTAGCAGCCTTGTTTTTGTGAATGATGTTCTTTTTAACGAGTTTATCTAACTTAGAGAAAGTTTCTCGCATGATTTTATCAGCTTCCGTTTTATCTTCAGACAGACGAACTTTTTTAATCCAAGTTCTTGCTGTCTTGTGCTGGTATTTATTCCTTGCAGTTTTAGCTTCGTTGCTTCGGATTCTTTTTAATGTGCTTTTATGATTTGCCATTTTATTCTTAAAAAAGGTCTGCAAAAGTAATATTAATATTGATTTTATGCACTTCTAATGTGCATTTTTTAGCAGAATAGAAAATTAGCCTAATTCGTCGAGTGTGCAGTCCCATTCATAGTCTTTTGTTTTGGGGATGATGTCTAGCGTTTTTTCGCTTAGAACAACGGTACAATTGCTTGGTATCGTACCTTTTATAAAACAACCTGCTCCAATGGTTACGTTATCGCCAATAGATGTCCCAGCTACTATACTCACATTGGCACCTATCCATACATTGTTTCCAATTTTGATTCCTTTGGTGTGGCTTTTTTTTCGGTGGTCGTACTTGTAGTGGTTGGTGGTCGTCAAAATCGAGTTTTGTCCAATGTTTACATTATTGCCAAGGGTTAAACCTCCGCCAGCGTTGATGTATATGCCAGGGTTATCACCTGGGTCAGAACAAATTCCTTTTTGGACAGATTCCCAGCCTACGACCTTACTTCTAAAATCAACAGGCCAAGGAATGCTTCCGTTTATTCTGAAAATTTTTTGAGTAACGAAGTATTGACCTAATACTTGATAGTTTTTCATATATCCATGCCGAGGACGCTTGTACTGTGGCCACAACCATTTGACAAAAATTCGAAGGATGTTGTCATCTAGTTGATTAATGATATATTTTACTATTCTTTTCATCAATTATGAGAGCATGAAACCCTTAAGGTAGAAGCCTAAATATGCCAAAACTCCGGTAATTAGTACTGCAAATATGGTTTTTGCAATCAAGTTTTTCCCAAATAGGACAAAGAAATAATTAAGTATAGCCAATCGAAGTAAAATACCAACAGCAGAAAACCAGATGAGAGCTGTTCGAGTATTCCCACCTTCGGTGTACCCTAGATATAATGCTCCAAAGGTGCAAGTCAGAAAAATAAGGTTGTATCCAAGTTGGAATTTTAACTTTTTATACGTTTCAAAAGCACTACTAAAAGAACTGGTTAAAAACATAGAAAAATAGAAGAGTATCATGATTTGAATGAATACACCTGTCTCTTTCCATTGGCTGCCAAGAATAAGAGGAGCAATTTGATCTCCCCAAACTAGCATGATAATTACGGGTATAATGCCTATGAAAAAAAGTGTGTTTACAAGTTGATGAGCCATTTTACTTGTGTTTTCTTTTTGACTTCGAATACGAGCGATTCGTTCAAAGAATACCTGTCCTACAGCCAATGATAACATGCTCATTGGTAGATAGGTCAGCTTGTAAGCATTTCCAAAGTATCCTGTGGCTTGCTGTCCGTCAAATGTTGAGATTACAAAAACAGGCATGCTGGTTGCTAGAATATTAAGAATAGCTGCCGGAGAACTAAATACAGCAAACGATCGGTATGTTTTTGATACAGCTAATAAATTTTGTTTGGTAGTTTGAAATAACTGAATGGGCAACTTGTAAAGCATGTGAGATAGAGCCACTACTTGAGCTATCACTTGACCGAAAAACAATCCATTTCCCGGAACTAATGTAAAAGGGTGTAGTAATTTGTATCCTGTGCCAGATGAAGAAAACAAAATACGGTTGGCAGAAATTTTCTTGAACTTTTTTACTCGGTTTTGCCATAGTATGATTGATTCTGTACTGCTTGTAATCCATACGATGAGGGGCAATCCAAATAACAGGTTGGGGTCATTAAGTTTGAAAAAAACGCCAATGTTAGTTTTGAATAATAGGATAATACAGAAGATAAAAATCCCCATTGCAAAATTTAGGAATAAGCTCAAACGCAAAAGGTCTTTTGCTTGTGTGGGTTTTTCCTCTACCACAATGGCCATTTCGTAGCGAAGTCCAGCAATTGCGATAAAGACACCAGCTAGTTTCATGATGGTTTCTACTTCTCCAAAATCTTCGGGAGAATAAATTCTGCCGAGGAAGTAGAGAGCCCCAAATCCGATGATTTGAGCTAGGAGTGAACCGCTAAATAGTAGGCTAGCGTTTTTAAAGAAATCTTTTTTTAATAACTTCAATACAACAAAGAAAACCCATCTGTTTAGATTTTATTCATTTTGGTGTTTGGCAAGGATAAGTGGACTCTCATAAATCTGTGTTAAAATTGCATGGACCTTGTATAGTACTGTGTTTATTCATTTTCGATAAAAAGTTACTATTCATAATAAACCGTTATCAAAAAAATCAAAAATGAAATTAAGAGAACAAAATCCTGCTTTAATTTTGGTAGATATTCAAAAGGGTTTTTTAGATGAAGATTATTGGGGTGGAGGTAGAAACAATAAGAATGCAGAAATTATTTGTGGAACAATATTGAGAAAATGGCGGGAACTAAAATTGCCTATTATTCATGTTAGACATAGTTCCACTAACCCAAATTCAAAGCTACATGAACAAAATGCGGGGTTTGATTTCAATGAAAATGTTTTACCAGAAGAAAATGAACCCATAATTACAAAAAATGTAAACAGTGCCTTTATTGGGACTGACCTTAAAGAGAAATTGGATAGGTTAGGGATCACAACTCTAATCATTATTGGACTTACCACAAATCATTGCGTGTCAACTACAGCTCGGATGTCTGGAAATTATGGATATGAGACCTATTTAATCTCTGATGCAACAGCAACGTTTAATAGAATCGGAGTTAATGGCGAAAAATATGATTCTGAAATAATACACTTTACAACACTTGCGAATTTGAACAAAGAGTTTGCTATTATTTGGGATTCAAAAGAACTCATGATGAGAATATAATAGACGAAGCTTTTTAGAATATCTAATCATTAAATACTTCTATTTCTCTTAACCAGATAAAATCCCATATCGTTTTATATTTCATTAGGGTATAAGGATAGGTTAAATAAATTTGCAATATGTCTGAAGAACATTTTAAAAGTGTCATTTCACATGCTAAAGAGTATGGCTTTGTTTTTTTGAGTAGCGAAATCTATGATGGCCTTGCGGCCGTCTATGATTATGGTCAAAACGGGGTAGAGCTAAAAAAAAATATTAGAGAGTATTGGTGGAAAAGCATGGTTCAACTCCACGAGAATATCGTGGGGGTTGATGCATCGATATTTATGGCACCTCAAGTTTGGAAGGCGAGTGGTCATGTGGATGGATTTAGTGATCCGATGATTGATAATAAAGATTCCAAAAAGCGTTATCGTGCGGATGTGTTAATTGAGGATTATCAAGAAAAATATCGGGTTAAAAACCAAAAAGAAATCACGAAAGCCAAAAAACGATTTGGTGATGACTTTGATCTGGATCAATTTGTGGCAACAAATCCAAACATTGCTAGAAACAATGCCAAAATTGCTGCTATTGATGAGCGATTAAAAGAAGGTTTGGAATCTGGTAATCTTCGTCTAGTTAAAGAACTGATTGAAGAATTGGGTATTGCTTGTCCAGTGAGTGGGAGTAAGAACTGGACGGATGTACGTCAGTTTAATTTGATGTATAGTACTCAAATGAGTGCTACTGATGGAGATAACAAGATTTATCTTAGACCAGAAACGGCACAGGGGATTTTTGTCAATTATCTGAATGTTCAAAAGACTGGTCGTATGAAATTGCCTTTTGGAATAGCTCAAACCGGAAAGGCGTTTAGAAATGAGATTGTTGCTAGACAATTTATCATGCGAATGAAGGAATTTGAGCAAATGGAGATGCAGTTTTTTGTATCACCAGGCGAGGAGATGAAATGGTATCAACATTGGAAAGACCATCGAATGAAATGGCACCTCAATCTAGGGATTGACGAATCAAAATATCGTTTTCATGATCATGTTAAATTAGCACACTATGCTAATGCAGCAGTAGATATTGAATATGATTTTCCTTTTGGATTCAAAGAAGTAGAAGGGATACATTCTCGCACCGACTTTGATTTAAAACAGCATGAACAGGCTACTGGAAAGAAACTTCAATACTTTGATAATGAGAAAAATGAGAGTTATGTTCCTTATGTAGTTGAGACTAGTATTGGTTTGGATCGGATGTTTTTAGTGCTGATGAGTAATGCATTACAGACTGAAGATTTGGGTGAGGGGCAAACAAGAACTGTTCTGAAATTGCCGCCAGCATTATCGCCATTTCAATGTGCAATTCTTCCATTGGTAAAGAAAGACGGTCTGCCTGAGTTGGCTAAAAAAATTATGAAGGATTTAAGTCTTGATTTTAACTGCTATTACGAGGAGAAAGATAGCATTGGTAAAAGATATAGAAGGCAAGATACTATTGGCACACCAATCTGCATTACT
>JAQWZS010000049.1 GCA_029253325.1 Bacteroidia bacterium | reverse complement strand
CCGATGACATTGTTATCCCAGCATACCTCGGGCAAGCCTGTGGATCTTTAATATTTACATCAACACGCATGGAGCCTCGTGCATCTATTGTTTCAATGGTAGGTTTTTTATACTTCACTCCAGTAAGAGCTTGTAATTCTCGAGCTATGCCAAGGTGAGATATAGCATCTCCTCTATTTGGAATAATGGCTATCTCAATTTGTTGATCAGTTTCTACTTCAAAAAGATTGGTTAATGGTGTACCTGTTTTAATTTGGTTATCTAAAACAAGGATACCGTCATGATCAGAACCCAATCCAATTTCGTCTTCCGCACAAATCATGCCCTCGGAGACTTCTCCTCTGATTTTTGCCTTTTTAATTTTAAAGTTGTCTGTGCCCGTATGAATTGTTGTGCCAATTGGAGCAACAACTACCTTTTGTCCTACCGCAACATTTTTAGCACCACATACAATAGAAAGTAAACCTTCCCCACCTATGTCAACAGTCGTTAGATTTAAAGTGTCTGCATTTGGATGTTTAGTTTTAGACATCACCTCACCAACAATCAGATTTTTGAGCCCACCTTTAATTGATTCTGTCTCTATGACATGTTCTACCTCAAGTCCACTCATGGTGAGTTTTTCACAAACTTCTTCTAGTGGTAAGTCGATATTTATCAGTTGTTTAAGCCAGTTGTAGGATATCTTCATGATAATATGAAACAACGAAGATAATTGTGTATTTCTAATCTATAGCTTCAGGTGGTAATATTTATTCATATTTTGTTAAAATTGCATGTACGTACATGAATAAAGAACAGATTCAAGAAAGTTTTGAAGCATTTGCTTCTATGGCTACCAATTATTTGCCAAAATTAGCGATCGGGCTTTTTTTATTATTTGGGGGTTGGTGGTTTATTGGCAGATTCACTAAGTGGTTAGAGCGAAAATTAAAAGCCACATCCATAGAGATTACATTAGTTCCTTTTTTGTGCAGTGTCACACGATTTTCATTTAGGATTTTACTAATTGTCAGTGTAGCATCTATTTTAGGTATTGCTACTACCAGTTTTGTTGCTATACTTGGAGCGGGCTCATTAGCCATTGGATTAGCTCTTCAGGGGAGCTTATCGCATTTTGCTGGTGGAGTTGTCATTTTATTTTTTAAGCCTTTCAGAGTAGGAGATGTGATTGAAATAGATGGAATCAAAGGAACCGTTCAGTCGATTACTATTCTTTACACCATGATTTCAACACCAGATGATAATACTGCGGTACTCCCCAACGGTCAAGTTGCTAATAATAAGGTGCTTAATTATACAAAGGAGAACAATCGAAGAATTGATCTTTCAGTAGGTATTGCATATAATCAAGATATAGATAAAGTAAAAAAGGTAATATCTGACGCATTACATGCTGTACCCATAATCCTAGATGAGCCAGAGCCATTTATCGGTGTGCTTGGTTTTGGAGATAGTTCGGTAAATATTGCTTTCAGGCCCTATGCAAAGTCAGTCGATTACATGGAGGCATATTTTGCAGCGAATGAGGCGGTAAAGAAAGCTCTCGATAGTCATCAAATAGAGATGCCATTTCCTCAACGGGATGTTCATATCAAAACGGGTAATTTACCCAAATAATACCTACTAAAGAAGCTTGGGATTGAAAATTAGGGTGTCAATCCAGTGGGATATGACAACAATCACTACAAATAATAATAATTTACTTTTCAATTTAAACGGAACAGGAAATTTTCGTGTTTTTCAAAATGGAAGTGCCAATCAAGTTTTTGCAGTAAATTCAGAAGGAACGGTTAATATTAATGAACATGGGCTAGCTGCAGCAGATTTTCGGGTAGAGTCGGATAACAATACACACATGCTATTTGTGGATGCTGCTGAAAATAGAGTAGGTATAGGGGAGAGTAGTCCAATAGTACCCCTTCATGTTTATGCAACTCATGATAGACCTTTGATGATTGAAGGAGAGGATCATTCAATCATAGAGGTAAGAGGGACTGACGCATCAGAAAGATCAATAGATTTTACCACCACAGGAACATTAGACTGGAAAATAGGTATGGACAATGTAGCAGCCATAGAAGATAATTTTGTGATAACACAAACCAACAATACGGCTTCTCCAGATCTGATGCTTCAGACAAATGGAGAATTAAGGGTAGAATCATTATCAGGAACAGGTACTAGAGTGGTTGTTGCAGATGCAGACGGAGATTTGTCTACGCAAAATTCAATAGGTGCTTCTGCGAGTGTAGCGGCAAGGGTTTTTAATACTAGTAATGATTGGGGTGATTTGACTGTTCTTGGTTTTAGTTCAGAACGTTTTGACTTTGGGGCGAACTTGGGGACGTCAAGCTTTACGGTACCAGAAAATGGTTATTATTCTGTGAGTTATGATTTTAATGTTGTAGCTAATTCTTCTGTCGGAACAGGTGCAACTTTTAACTCTTTTATTTATTTTTCAGGTACTCGTTTGGGAGGGGCAGCTATGCTGCAAGAAAGTAGTGTAAGTTTTGATAACGGAGAAGAAAACCATCTTTCAGGTCATGTCTCTTTTTATGCTGAGACTGGAGAGGTTATAACTCTTAGAGGCCAAACATCTAGTGGATCGGGAGCTGGTGCAACAAGAAGAATGGATGTTGTTCTTACGGGGTCTAACTTTGAAGTCAAGAAGTTTTGATGTGGGTCGTATTTTATGGCACAATATATGAGACCCTAAAAAGACAATTTTTAGATTGTGAAGTAGTTTGGTTAGATAAGTTTTATTACCAATTCTGGGGGTCTGCAGACTATTGCTTTATTCTTAGTTTCAACAATAGGTCTTTCCATGAGTTTTGGGTTTTCAATCATTGCTGTGATATAATCATTATCACTCATTTTTTTTCCTTTAAAATTCTCTTTCCAAATGGCTTCATTGGTTCGGATAAGTTCTGCAGGTTGTATGCCAATTTTTGTAATAAGTGCTTTTAGCTCAACGAATGATAGTGGTTGTTTAATGTAATCTACTATTTGTACATCTGAGTCGCTTATTAACGCTAAGCATTGTCTGCTTTTAGAGCAGCGATTATTGTGGTATATTTTCATGTTATTTTGCACTTGGGTCACCCATAACTGTGGTGTATTTTAGAACTAATTTTTTGTCTGGAAAAATTCGTTTATAACAACTTTGAACAGCTAAAGTGGCCTCATGAAAACCGCATAAAATTAATTTAAGTTTCCCTTCATATTGATTAATGTCTCCAATTGCAAAAATACCAGGCACATTGGTTTGGTAATCTTTAGTGTCTACAAGGATGGCTTCTTTTCCTAAGTCAAGTCCCCATTCTTTGATGGGTCCAAGTTTTGGACTAAGACCAAATAATGGAATAAAGTGGTCTGTATCAATTTTTATAGCTTCTTGATTTTTGGGAGTAATCTCAATAGTGGATAGGTGATTGCCTCCGTCAAGACTAGAGACTTGAGCTTCTTTGATTAATTGAATTTTACCTTGATTTGCAAGTTGATCAACCTTTTCTACGGAATCTAAAGCCCCACGAAATTGCTTTCTTCGATGGACTAAAGTTACTTCACTAGCAACATCGGCAAGAAAAATAGTCCAGTCCAAAGCACTATCTCCACCACCAGCAATAACGATTTTTTTGTCACGATATACTTCTGGGTCTTTAATGATGTACTCCACCCCGTGATCTTCAAATTTTTCTAAGTTGGTTAGTTCGGGTTTTCTTGGAGCAAAACACCCAAGTCCACCTGCAATCATGATGTTCTGAGCTTTGTGTTGAGTGCCACGATCTGTAGTTACAATAAACTGATTGTCATCTGTTTTTGAGATATTTTCAGCTCGTTCTCCTAGTGTGAAACCTGGGTTGAATGGTTCGGACTGTTTGATTAAATTGTCTACTAAATCACCAGCAAGAATGCTTGGGAATCCGGGAATATCGTAGATTGGCTTTTTAGGATAAATCTCAGCGAGTTGTCCGCCAGGTTGGGGGAGATAGTCTATTAAATGGCATTTGAGTTTGAGAAGTCCAGCTTCAAAAACAGCAAATAAACCAGTAGGTCCAGCTCCAATTATGATGATGTCTGTTTCTATCACGTTGCAAAGGTAATTATCTATTAACTCATCTGCTACCAAAATGTTT
>JAQWZS010000019.1 GCA_029253325.1 Bacteroidia bacterium | reverse complement strand
CATTATTTCTGAAATCGGGATAAGCGGATTATTTTATGATTCTGATTCCCCTTTGTGGGGTTGAACAATATATAGTCTTAGCATTCTTTTTACTTACCATCTCATTCAAACTCAAAGTTTGACTCAATGTCAAATAAAAAGTCTGATTCATTTCAAGAACCAGACTCATAGTGTCGGGATGAGAGGATTCGAACCTCCGATCTCTGGTCCCCCAGACCAGCACTTTAACCGGACTAAGCTACATCCCGATAACTCGCTTTTAAAGCAGTGTGCAAATAACTAAAATTAAATAGAATTGGAAAAACTAATCACTTAAAGGTTGTAAATAAATAATTGCATATTTGAATGCATAATGATTGAACCTGAAGTATTTTCTTTTTTTAAAAATTTAGCACAGAATAATAATCGACCATGGTTTCATGAAAACAAAAAATACTATGCCAATGTAAGGCAAAATATTGTTGATTTTTCGAGTGACATAGAATCTAGATTGAACTTATCCGATAGCATAGAGTTAGGGAAATTATTTCGAATAAATAGAGATGTACGATTTAGTAAAGATAAATCTCCATACAAATCAAATATAAGCGGTTATTTTAAGCGTTTTGGTGAAGAAAGAAGAGGGAGCTATTACTTTAGTTTTCAACCAGGAAACACTTTTATTGGGGGTGGTTTTTATGGTCCTAACAAAGAAGATACATTTCGTATACGCAAAGAATTTGAAATGGATGATACGATTAATACCATCGTTGATTCGCCAGACTTTAGAAAATATTTTGGAGAACTAATTGGAGATGGAGTGGCTACAGCTCCCAGAGGATTTGACAAGAATCATCCTAATATTCATTGGATTAGAAAGAAACAATGGTATGTACTTCGTAAGTTTACTGACGAGCAAGTATTGGATGCCTCATTTTCAGATGAAGTTCACCAAACATATTTGGCCATTCGGCCTTTTTTTGATTATATGAGCGAGGTGCTAACCACCAATTTGGACGGAGAGTCTATTTTATAACATCACGCTCAGTTTGATCATCCAGTTGATTCCGGCCATCGGATACACATAATTAAAATCTTGCCTTTGGTTGTTAATGAATCCACTAAATGTGTAGCCATTTGGGGCATAATACTGATTCAGTATATTATTGACGTATAAACCAACAGTCAAATGATTGATTCCTGAAATTTCTTTGGTTTGGTAATTCAATGACAAATCAATATTTGTGAAGGCATCTAGACTTCTTTCGTCACTTTGCGTGTTGTCCAAGAATTGTTTCCCAACATACTTGGCTTGAGATGTCAGTGTGAAGTTAGGATTTACCTCGTAGTTTAATAAAGCGGAAGTAATGAAATTAGGAGAAAATGAGATATCGGTATTTTCATATTCTCGATTTCTAATTCCGAAGGGTGCAGACCATTCACCTACATACTCTGTAAACTTGCTAATCTTGTTTTCAGAGAAAGTGAAATTACCTCCAGCTTGTAATCTATCAAATAGGGGGTATTGGAATTCCATTTCAACACCTCGGCGATAACTTTTATCTACATTAGTTCTTACTGCTTCTCCTACATCATTCACAGCACCTGTTAGCACCAGTTGATTGGTGTATTGCATGTCATAGAAATTGATATTAAACTGCTTTCTGTTTTTCTGGTATTTGTATCCAATCTCAATGTTGTTTAGCTGTTCGTGTTGAGGCCATGCAGTCGGTTTATTATCCCTGAAGTCATCTCGAACAGGTTCTCGATTTCCAATAGCATATACGCCATAAAAAGCAGAATGATTATTCAAGTAAGTTAATCCTACTTTAGGGTTGAAAAAACCGTAGTCAATAGTTTGATTTGAAAAATTAAGGCTATCGTTTAAACCTTCAAATGTGTAATCAATTAATCGGTATTGTAAATCAACATATGGAATGAAATTTCGGAAGTTGTAACTTGCTTTTATGTAGGCATTCCCATCTGTTTTTGTAGCGGGGTTATCGTAATAACGCGTCTTTATCTCTTCATAGCTTGTGTATTGAGTGGCGATTACTTCACCAAAGTGTCCACCGCTGTATGTGCTATATCCAATGCCAGCAGTAAGGTCTAGTTTATTTTTTTGGAAGTGCAAACTAGTCAGACCACCAATGAGTGTATTATCCAACCACCTTCTTCTTACAATATCGGCACTAGTAGAAGTATCCCCACTGGGGTGTATGCTATCGATACCGTAGTCTGCTACATCATCACCTGCCTTAAATTGTTCGAAGTATCCCTTGCCTGTTGTTACATAGGCTGCAGAGTTCCATTTTAAATGGTTCGATATTGAGTGATCAAAGAAGAATTGATAATGATTTTGATTGTATTGATCGACCTCATTTTCGTAGGTGTATGAATTGTATGTTTTACTCGAACTATTTTGAAGGTTTGATAGGTCATCTCCAGAGATGTAAAGCGATGAAACATATCGATTCAACTCGGCAATGTCTCCTTTAAATTTAGGTTGGGGTATTCCATTCCATGCTTGGTATGTGCGTTCTTCACCTAACATAATATTCGTTTTGAAAACCGATTTATCCCAATATTTAGCAGCAGTTAGATTGGCTGATTTTAAATTTGTGTTAGCTCGATCGATAAATCCATCGCTGTTGATGAGACTTCCTCGAAGTTGAAATGCCCAATTGTTTTTATATCGTCCAGTACCGTATTCAAGTGACAGTCGTTGAGAGTTGAAACTACCACTACCCAAAGTCATTCGTGTGAACTCTTTTTTGGATAAATCTGCTGTTCTAATATTTACACTTGCTCCAAAAGCTGCGGCTCCATTCGTACTTGTACCCACGCCGCGTTGTATTTGGACACTTTCAGTAGAACTAGCGATATCGGGCATATTTACCCAATACATGCCTTGACTTTCTGCGTCGTTAATGGGGATACCGTTTACGGTCACATTCACACGCGTAGGATCAATCCCACGTACACGGATACCTGTATACCCAATGCCATTGCCGGCATCTGAAGAAATAACCGTACTTGGTGTCATGTTTAGTAAAAATGGGAAATCCTTACTTTGATCAAGTTGGATAATTTCTTCTTTTTTTAAGTTGGTGAATGTTGTGGGAGTGTACTCGCTAGCTCTAACACTTGTGATGATTGCTGCATCCAAATAATTCATTTCAGGCTCTATAAAGATGACTTTCCCTGAACGATTGATGGTGAGATCCACTGAGTCTCGGTAAATTTTATATCCAATATGGCTAATGGTAATTTTGTATCGACCTGGTGAAATATCTGATATATTTACTGAACCGTTTGGAGTGGCATAGGTGGAGTAGGTGTTTTTTTTATCCTTAATCTGAACATATGCCGAACCGATGGATTCAAAGTTTTGTAAGTTTTTGATTTGAGCAGAATAAGTGTTTTGTCCATTGCTATACAATGATGCAAAGACTAACGTAGCGATTGTTGTGATTTTTTTCATTCCTGTTTTGATTTAACTTTTTACAGGAGCTTGAGAGATACAAGTAGTATATTTATAATTCCTACGGTAGCATTATCTACATCAGGTCTCATTGGTTTCTAAAAACCAATTTGGGTATCATCTCAGCGATTTGCAATAGCAAAAGGCACCCCTTTTATTGATGCAATATTATCATAAAAATTAGATATCAACCAAATAAGATTGTCTCCTCACATTTTATGCCCAGTATTGGTGTAAATAAATGCCTCATACTACCTTCGCGTTTAAGGATATTAACCAATGAATGCACCATCTAATTTAGCTACAGTCGAACAAGCAAAAGAACTTGGCTTATCATCAGAGGAATTTAAAAAAATTGAAGAAATTTTAGGAAGAACTCCTAATTTCACAGAGATGAGTGTTTACTCGGTCATGTGGAGTGAACATTGTTCCTATAAAAACTCCATTGTTTGGCTCAAAAAATTACCTAAAGAAGGACCAATGATGTTGGCAGAAGCTGGAGAAGAAAATGCAGGGCTAGTAGATATTGGAGATGGTTTGGCATGTTGTTTCAAAATAGAAAGTCATAATCATCCGAGTGCTCTAGAACCTTATCAAGGAGCGGCAACTGGTGTGGGGGGAATTAATCGAGACATATTCTCCATGGGAGCTCGACCTATCGCTCAATTGAACTCTTTACGTTTCGGAAATATAAAAACAGATCGAACGAAATGGCTCGTTAAAGGAGTTGTGCATGGCATCAGTGGTTATGGCAATAGCTTTGGTATTCCTACAGTTGGTGGCGAAGTATATTTTGATGATTGTTATGAGACAAATATCCTAGTCAATGCCATGAGTGCTGGAATTATGAAAGTCGGAGGAGAAGTTAGTGCGATTGCAGAAGGGGAAGGAAACCCCGTTTATATTTTTGGTGCTGCTACGGGTAAAGATGGAATTGCTGGAGCTGCTTTTGCTAGTAAAGATATTGGAGAAGATGCGATGGATGATTTACCAGCTGTTCAGGTGGGAGATCCTTTTTGGGAGAAATTAATCCTAGAAGCAACTTTAGAAATTATAGAAACAGGAGCTGTTGTAGGATTACAGGATATGGGAGCTGCTGGGATAACTTGTTCTACTGCAGAGATGAGTGCTAAGTCTGAGACGGGCATGAGAATAGATTTAAGCAAAGTACCCCTTCGTCAACCGAATATGAAAGATTGGGAGATCTTACTCTCTGAAAGTCAGGAAAGGATGTTAGCAGTGGTTCATAAAGGTAGAGAACAAGAAATAGAAAAAGTACTCGAAAAGTGGGACTTAACCTATAATATCATTGGAGAGGTTACCAATACTGGTAATGTAGAATATTGGATGGATGGAGAGAAAAAAGCAGAAATACCAGCTGAAAGTTTAGCCCTAGGAGGTGGAGCTCCAGTCTATTACAGGGAGTGGGAAGAGCCATCTTATTTTCAAAAAAATAAGGCCTTCAATATGAATAATGTTAAGCAGCCAGATAATTTGCTTGAAGTTGGTAAATTTATTTCAACATTGCCAAACATTGCTTCCAAAAAATGGGTGTATGAACAATATGATTCCATGGTGGGAACGATCAATCAAAGCTCAAATGGTTCAAGTGATGCATCTGTTGTAAAAATAAGAGATACGGATAGAAGTCTGGCATTAACTACGGATTGTAATTCACGTTATGTGTGGGCAGACCCAGAAAAGGGAACTGCTATTGCAGTGAGTGAAGCAGCTCGAAACATAGTATGTAGTGGAGGTAAACCAAGTGCAGTAACCAATTGTCTAAATTTCGGTAATCCTCACGATAAAGGAGTTTACTGGCAATTTAAAAATGCTATTATGGGTATGAAAGCTGCTTGTGAGAAGTTTCAAACTCCTGTAACAGGTGGAAACGTAAGTTTCTATAATCAGGATAGTAAAGGGAATGCTGTTTTCCCAACACCCACAATTGGAATGATTGGTATTATTGACGAAGAAAAACATATTACGACGCTTGGTTTTAAAAATGAGGGAGATATTGTCCTCATGTTAGGAGAGAGTGTGGATGATATAGGCTCTTCTCAATACCTTGTTAAATATCATCAAATAGAGAATTCTCCATGTCCTCATTTTGATTTAGATGCTGAGGCAGCACTTCAAAATAATCTTTTAGATTTAATTAAAAAAGGAGTTGTTAAATCTGCACATGATTGTTCTGAAGGAGGGCTATTTGTTGCATTGTTGGAGAGTGGGATGTCAGGTAATCTTGGGTTTTCGGTTGTTAAAAATAATCCAGACTTAAGAGACGATTCATTTTGGTATGGAGAGTCTCAAAGTAGGGTTGTTATAACGGTGAATAAAGATGAAGTAGAACGAGTAAAATCTCTTATCACAATTCCTCATACTGTACTTGGTGAGGTTACTTCTGGAGATGTTCTTGTAGATCAGGCTAGTTGGGGTTCAATAACCGATTGGAAAGCGGAATATGATACAGCACTAGGCAAGGCATTAGCCTAGTGAATAAAACTTCCAGAATGCATATTTCTTAGAGATAAACTGGAATAATTCTTTTTTTACATAATGATGAGCTAATCAATTGTAGGCCTTCATTATTGCGTTAAATTTGCACCTCAATAATTTGAGATGTCAGCAAAGATTATATACACCAAAACCGATGAGGCTCCAATGTTAGCCACTTTTTCATTTTTACCTATTGTTCAAGCATACACATCAGCAGCTGGAATAGAAGTAGAAACAAGAGATATTTCACTAGCAGGTCGTGTGTTGAGCCAGTTTCCAGAGGCTTTAGCACCAGAACAACGTGTTGGAGATCATTTGACAGAGTTGGGAGAATTGGCTAAAACACCGCATGCAAACATCATAAAACTGCCTAATATTTCGGCATCTGTACCTCAATTAAAAGAGACCATTGAGGAATTACAAAACAAGGGATACCCTGTTCCTGATTATGTAGATCAACCGACAAATGCTCAAGAGGAGGAAATTGCAGCTAAGTATAATAAGGTAAAGGGTAGTGCTGTAAATCCTGTGCTTAGAGAGGGAAACTCTGATCGAAGAGCTCCCAGAGCAGTAAAAAATTATGCTAAGAAAAATCCTCACCGAATGGGTAAGTGGAGTTCTGATAGTAAGACCTATGTTGCTACCATGCAGGAGGGAGATTTTAGAAGTAATGAAAAATCGATAACTCTTTCAAAAAACACATCATATACGATTAATCACATTGATAATGAGGGAAATAAAACCCTACTTAAGTCTGAAGCACCTCTTCTTGAAGGAGAGATTATTGATGCAACGTTTATGAGTAAAAAAATGCTTCTATCATTTTTAGAAAAATCAATACAAGAAGCTAAGGATAAAAACATTTTGTTTTCACTTCACATGAAAGCAACCATGATGAAGGTATCTGATCCGATTAT
>JAQWZS010000224.1 GCA_029253325.1 Bacteroidia bacterium | reverse complement strand
CCCGTATAAAACATATCTGCTTTTTCAACCCGAAATCCGTAAATAGCTGTTGTTCTTGCACCTATTGGCAACTCATTCATGGCATATAAACCCATAACATTCATTGAAGATATAAACTCATTTGACTTGATGGGTTCTCCAAAAACTGCATATCCTCTATCCGACTCTGCATTATATAAATAATCCTCAAATATTTGGTTAGGATTGCCATTCAAACTAAAATTACCTATTGGCTGGAATACATATTGTAAAACTCCAAAATCACGATGCTTATAATTGTGTGCCATTCCAAATTTCAACTTAGAAACTTTGCTATTTCCTAGGAAAATTTTTCGTTCTGCATCAAACTTACTATTGATATTCTTCTCACTTAGATTTCGATAAAGTCTTTTAATTTCTGAGCCGGCACCTACATTAAATTTATAACCATCCTCGCCAAGAGAGAGGGCTGTTATCTTCATATCAGGTTCATTATTTGTTGATATCGATGGAGATAGTTTAGTTATAAATTTCCAAGCTGAATCTTTCTTAAACTCATGCTTAAAGAACAAATTAGTAAGTGTTCGCTGATTGTAGTATAAAATTGTTCTATCTAACGAAGCTCCAGCATCACCAAAAGGATTAGCAATATTTTCATAGAATAATTTAGATGATTTCTTTACACCATTCCTAGTGTGGAAAATAGAAGTACTAAAGCTATGTTTTCCGGCCTTTATAGATCCGTTAGCTAGTGTACTCCATAATACTTCATTTTCACCGACACGACCATTATTCTTTTCAGCTAGGGTTAGCTCATTCACTGATTTATCTTCATTTCTCAAATACGTTTGAAAAATCACATTATCGTAATAATCAAAAGTATTACTATAACCTGTTGCTACATTAAACCCGTAAGTCTTATTTTTTTTATTGTACTGATTTCCATAGTCCAACGAAAAAGAGGTGTTTAACATGCTTGTTTGAGTCATCACGTCCATGTTTTTATTGAAGGCATTCGCATTGCTCTCCGCTCGTTGAGCACCTCCTCCTGATTGCGTATACTCAGACTTTGGTATAACTTTAGGTTCAGAAAAAGGAAGGTTTCTAGATGATTTTCCAAATGCTAATAAATCCGCATTTGTGGATTCATTGCTCAAATAATTTGAATTCAAATTCATTGCTGGATTAAAGCCAAGATTTAGTGAAATACTCATAGCTTCTTTAGATTGAAAATCCTTGGTTTGTATATCTACCCATCCGCCTGTAAAATCTCCGGCTAAGTTGGGAGTGAAACTTTTTAATATTACTATATTATCAATAAGGTTAGTTGGAAAAATGTCCATCTGCACTGTATTTCGGTCAGGATCAAGGCCTGGTATTTCCATACCATTAAGAACTGTCTTAGTATATCGATCACCCAAACCTCTTATGAATAAATATTTACCACCATCTACGCTTACTCCAGTAACTCTACTAGCAGCAATAGCTGCATCACCATCCCCCGATTTTTTGAATGCCTGTGCAGAGACTCCATCCATTAAGTTGACCGATTTCTTTTGAGCAACAATTAAAGCATTCTCAGAATTTGTTGCTTTTTTAACACGAATGGTTACTCCTCCTTTAATCGCGTCTTGTGCTGCAGCTCTCATTTTTATGGTGCCTAGTTCTGTAATCTCTCCCTCAGTAAAAATAACATTTGAAATAATCTTGGTCTCGTACCCCATCAACTTAATTTTTATGTCGTGTGAGCCCGTGGTAAAACTAGCAGTAAATTTCCCTTCAATATCTGAATAACCTCCACCATTTGATGTTGGGGATGTGATCGTAGCACTAACAAGTGGTTCACCATTTGATGAATCTAAAATTTTACCACTAACAGTGGCTCGTTGTGCTAAAGCTGAGCCAATATGGATTAAGAAAAAGAATAAAAAACCTATTATATTTTTCATTTGATTAAACTAATAATTCTATAATTATGATACAATGTTCTTGGGACATGGTTATTTTAATGTTAGGTAATTATTAAACAATACCCTAGTTAAAATTTATGCAAAATAAAAGTCCAAAAAAAGCATCGCAGCAGGCTACGATGGTCTAAGACTTATAATAAAATACTATTAAAAATTGGCAAGTAATCCTCTAGAGTCAGCTAAAGTCCATGCTGTAAACTCAGACTTGTCAGCACCACCATCTTTAGTAGTTACTAATTTATTCCCTGAGGAAATAAACTTAGCATCCGAAGCAGCAGCATCAGCATTGTCAGCTTTATCTGCAAAGATATCTTCAACAGCAGACCAAGTGGTTGTACTCCCGTCTGGCTGACCGTCTTCGTCTAAAGTCCATACAATAGAATTGAAAGAATTGTTTGCAATATTGAGTGCTCCTGAGGCAAAGTTGGCGGATACAACTGGTTCATCTAATTCAACGTCAGCATTTTGATTGAATCCAAAGAAGTAAAGTCCCTCAACCGTTCCTCTGGCTTTTGATCTAAAATCTGCAAACTCACCTTGAACTGCGTTACCCATCAAAGATCCATTTTTTAATGTGAAAGAACCTTCCGAATTTTCAGAACCTTCAGGTCCATCAATTTCCAACCCATGATCTGAGCTTTCTCCAGCAATATAGATAAAATTGTCAATGGTACCAGCATATGCTTGATCGATGTCGTAGGCATCATCTCCCTGATATATCACTATGACATCATCAATGTTTACCGTTCCACCAAAACATTCAATTCCGTCATCTACATTAGCCACTACTTCAATGTGATGTATTGTAGTTTCAGAACCTACTCCACCTAGAGTAAGACCATTAATTTCATTTCCTTCTCCAATTAACACACCACCGTGACGGATAGAAACATAGGTAAGTATTCCAGAGTTATCCGCAGCATCTGGACCACCGTAGTTACCTTCGACAACATCAGCAGGTATTCCTTCAATTTGTTCCGTTGATCCAGTTTTAGGTGACGTAGGTGCATTTCCTAAAATAATAAGACCTCCCCAAAAACCAGTAGCTGTTTCAGGGTCTAAGTTTGCACCAAATTTATCACCTAATGCAATTTCGTCTGCAATAGAGGTGAAAATAATTGGCTCTTCTATAGTACCAGCAGCATTAATTTTTGCTCCTCTAGCAATTACTAAAGAAGAAGCATTTGCTCCAATACCAGCTTCACCTCTAACAATTGTCCCAGGTTCAATTGTAAGAGTTACTCCACTTTTAACTACAACCCTATCTTTTAAGATGTGGAATTTGTCAGAAGACCACGTTTCATCTTCAGAAATAAACCCAGAATGATATACTGAATTAGCATTAACAGTTGGTTCAGTGATAATATCATCATCAGAGTCACATGCAGTAAAAAAGAAAGATGAGACAATGAGTGATAATAATAATGATTTGCTTTTCATTTTTGTATAATTTTTAATATTTATACTGCAATGTTGAGCACACTATATTATCAATAAGTTAATTGAAATTTATTTTATTTAAAGCGTTAAAAATTTATGCATTTTCATTAATTATGTCGAATAAACGGACACACTCCATGGCCTCTTTAACATCGTGAACCCTTAAAATATTTGCACCATTATAAAGTGAAAATGCATGTAAAAAAGTAGTACCATTTAATGCACTATTAACATCAACGCCCAATGTTTTGTATATCATACTTTTTCGGGAAACTCCAACCATAATTGGTGCATCTAAACTCTTAAATCGATCCAGTTGATTTAACAGCTGATAATTGTGTATTAAAGACTTTCCAAATCCAAATCCCGGATCAATAATAACATCTTCGATTCCTACAGATCTACATTTTTGAATTACCTCTTCTAAATATGAGTAGACTTCTTGCAATACATCGACATATTGAGGATTTACCTGCATATTTTGAGGGTCCCCTTGTTTATGCATTGCAATGTAGGGCACTTTGAGTCTTGCTACTGTAGAAATCATATTCAAATCATTGCTCCCAGCACTAATATCATTGATCAATGATGCACCTGCCTTGATAGACTCTTCTGCAACCCTACTTCTAAAAGTATCAATCGATAATGGCTTATCTGTTTCTTGTGACAATTTTTCTATGATAGGAATAACCCTGTCCATCTCTTCTTGTTCAGATACATCCTCTGCATTAGGACGAGAACTATAACCTCCAATATCAATAATGCTTGCACCTTCATCGACCATCTGTTTGGCCCTTTTAATTGCATCATACGGAGAAACATATCTTCCTCCATCAGAAAATGAGTCTGGTGTAATGTTCAAAATACCCATTACAATTGGGGATGAAACATCCAAAATTGTTCCTTTTATGTTGATGGTTCGCTTCATTAT
>JAQWZS010000215.1 GCA_029253325.1 Bacteroidia bacterium | reverse complement strand
CTGATGAACTATTGAGTAATTCACCAAGAGCATTAGCACAACGGCAACTAAATGGGTATAATCTTAGAAATATTGATGCTTTTCTAGAACCATATGATGACGATGTTGAAGTGTATTATTTTCCAAATCAGTTACAATATGTTGGAAAAGAAACCATGAAAGAAATTTACTCACAGATGTTTAATCAGATTTCTAATCTTCACTGTGAATTAAAAAATAGAATTGTTCATAATAATGTAGTTATTGATAAGGAGCTAGTACGGTTTGGAGATACTAAAAAAGAGGCTGTAGCGATATATCATATCGAAGATGAAAAGATTAAAAGAGTCTATTTTGTTAAATAAATCTCATCTATTGAACTTGGAGTTATTTATGATTCTCTATAGCTGCTTTAACAAAGCGAACAAATAGAGGGTGTGGTTCATCTACAGTACTTTTCAATTCAGGGTGATATTGAACACCTACAAACCAAGGATGATCAGGAATCTCAACGACTTCAACAAGGTTATTGTCAGGGTTTATTCCTGTGGCTTTCATGCCATTTATTTCAAAATCATGAAGGTATTCGTTATTAAATTCATAACGATGGCGGTGTCGTTCAGAAATAACTTGTTTGCCATATGCTACAAATGATCGAGAACCCTTCTCTAATTTACATTTATATGCTCCGAGTCTCATAGTACCTCCCTTTTTACTCACTTCTTTTTGACTGTCCATCAAATCAATTACGGGTTGGCTTGTGTTGGTCATTTCAGTACTGTGGGCTTTTTTAAGACCAATGACATTACGAGCAAATTCAATGGCAGCACATTGCATACCCAAACAAATCCCAAAAAATGGAATTTTATTTTCACGCAAGTATTTAATGGTTGTTATTTTCCCTTCAATACCGCGATCTCCAAAACCAGGTGCTACTAAAACACCATCCAAGTCTTTTAATCGTTCTTTTACGTTATCTGAAGTTATATTCTCAGAGGATAGGTGGTAGAGGTTCACCTTGCATTCATTCTCTGCACCAGCATGTATAAATGCTTCATTAATAGATTTATATGCGTCAGGGAGTTCTACGTATTTACCAATGAGCCCAATATTGACCTCATTTTTTGGGTGTTTGAGTTTGAATAAGAAATTTTTCCAGTTTTCTAGATCTGCATCTGTACTAGTAGGTAGACGAAGTTTTGCCAAAACTACTTTATCCAACTTTTCTTTTTCCATCATCAACGGAACGTCATATATGGTCTCTACATCGATACTCTCAATGACTGCATTTTGATTGACATTACAGAATAAAGATATTTTTTTTCGAACCTCGGTTGATAATTTATGTTCTGTTCTACAAACTAAAATGTCAGGTTGTACACCAGCCTCTAGTAGTTTTTGAACAGAATGTTGCGTTGGTTTAGTTTTCAACTCACCAGCAGCGGATAAATAAGGAATTAAGGTTAAGTGAATTACTACGGAGTCGTCTGAACCTAATTTTCTTTTTAGTTGTCTTACCGATTCCACATAAGGAAGGGATTCAATATCTCCAACAGTCCCGCCAAGTTCTGTGATTACAATATCGTAGTCACCGCTATTACCCAAGATTTTCATTCTGCGTTGAATTTCATCGGTAACATGAGGAATGATTTGTACAGTTTTTCCTAGATACTTGCCTTCACGCTCATTTTCAATTACCGTTTGGTAAACACGTCCAGTGGTTACATTATTGGCTTGAGAAGTTGGAACATTCAAAAAACGTTCGTAGTGTCCAAGGTCTAAATCGGTCTCTGCACCGTCATCAGTTACGTAGCATTCACCATGTTCATAGGGATTCATAGTGCCCGGATCAACATTAAGATAGGGATCAAACTTTTGAATCGTTACTCGGTAACCGCGTCTTTGAAGGAGTTTTGCGAGTGAGGCAGAGATGATTCCTTTGCCTAGAGAAGAGGTTACACCACCGGTAACAAATACGTATTTCGTGTCCATTTAATTAAAGTTATTGGTGTCCATTTTGGAGATTCATAACGCATAAATTTAGCGTAATACTCTTCCGTTTATGTACGGTATACAAAAGTAGTTTAAACCAAGCTCTAAATAGTCAATCCTTATTTTGGGGATTTCAATATGTTTTCAACAGCAGTCAAATCCTCTTGAGTATCAACCCCATGAAGGATATTTTCAGTGACAATTGCTGACACTACCATGTGATTTTGTATCCAACGGAGTTGTTCTAGTCGCTCGTTCTCTTCAAGTATGGAGGATTCTAAATTTCTTATTTCTTCAAAAGCTGTTGCAGTAAATCCGTATATTCCGATATGCTTAAAGGCGATGTTCTCTTCAAAGCTGTCCATATGTGGGATGGGTGACCTACTAAAATAGCAGATGTCACAAAACCCCTCGTCAAATGACGTGGGTACTGCTTTTACTACATTTTTGTTTAAGTAGTCATCCTCATTTAAAATGGGTTGGATGAAAGTGCCAATATCGATATCTTCTTCTTCAAATAAATAAAGAAGTCGGTTAATATCCTGTGGTTTTATCAAAGGCTCATCCCCTTGAATATTGATTATTACATCATATTCTTCTCCACCAGAATTTAATATTTCAATGGCTTCCTCACAACGTTCTGTTCCATTCTGAGGCTCAGATGTGGTTCGGATTGCTTGTCCATCAAAAGATGCTACGGCTTGAATAATTTCTTCACTATCGGTAATTACAAACACATCCGTTGCATCACTTTCTTCTGCAGCTTCATAGACCCATTGAATCATGGGTTTATTTAATATTTTAGCTAATGGTTTGTTGGGAAAACGTGTCGATTCTAATCGGCAAGGAATAAGGATAACGCTTTTCATGATAGGATTATATTTATACCTCTCTGTTGATGTCCCATTGCTCTAAGTAGTCAGCTACTCTGCGAACAAACATACCTCCCAAAGCACCATCCACTACGCGATGATCGTAGGAGTGAGACAAGAACATTTTGTGTCGAATACCAATCAAATCACCATGCTCTGTTTCAATAACAGCAGGTTTTTTAACGATGGCCCCCATAGCCATAATAGCTACTTGGGGTTGATTGATGATGGGTGTTCCTAGTACATTACCAAACGTACCTACATTTGTTACGGTATAAGTACCTCCTTGAATTTCATCCGGAGATAACTTATTTGCACGTGCTCTATTTGCAAGATCATTGACGGTTTTTGCCAGACCCGTGAGGTTCATAAAGTCGGCATTTTTAATCACAGGAACAATGAGGTTTCCACTAGGGAGAGCAGCAGCCATCCCAATATTAATATTTTTTCGTTTGATAATTTGATCTCCATTAACAGAGATATTAATCATCGGGAAATCTTTGATTGCCTTTACAATAGCTTCAATAAATATGGGAGTAAAAGTGAAATTTTCGCCTTCTCTAGCTTTGAATTCTCCTTTAATTTTATTTCTCCAATTTACTAAATTCGTCACATCTGCCTCTACAAATGAAGTAACATGGGGAGAAGTGTGTTTACTCATAACCATATGATCAGCGATGAGCTTCCGCATACGATCCATCTCCATGATTTCATCTCCTTGTTGCAGAGGAATGTCCTTTTGCTCCGAGGTAGAAGCAGCAGGTATTGGAGTGCTTGGTTTAGCATTTACTCGCTGTTGAGGTGTCTCTTGAATAGGAGCTTTAGTATTTTGGCCATTTTCAATAAATGCTAAAATATCTTTTTTAGTCACTCTTCCGTCTTGACCTGTACCAGAAATGGCTTCGAGCTGAGCGGCAGAAATTCCTTCAGTTTTAGCAATATTCATCACCAAGGGAGAATAAAATTTATTATTCGTTCCATTTTTAATGATGGGTTCAGCGGTTACGACCTCTTGAGCCACTACTATGGTTTTTTCGATAGCCTGAACAGCTGGAGCAGATTCCTCGACAATAGTCTCTATTGGAGGAGCATCACTATCACCTGCAGTGTTAATAATGGCTATGGGTTCACCTACCTTTACTACATCACCTTCGTTGTACAGCTTTTTAGAGAGTGTACCTGCTTCCATACTAGGCACTTCACTATCTACCTTGTCCGTAGCAATTTCTAATACTGCTTCGTCTATTTCGATAGCATCTCCTTCATTCTTAAGCCAAGAAATGATGGTAGCTTCAGCGATACTTTCTCCCATTTTGGGCATGATCAATTTATATTCTGCCATAGCTTTTGTGTAGTGCAAAGGTACGACTTTTGAAATAGGTTTAATCGAAATGTGTTTTGGATAGATTGATTTTAAATATGAGACTTTCTTATTTACTAAATCATAACTAATATTATATCATTTAATGACGAATGTCATAAAATAGGGGGGGGATGGTTTATGGTATACGTTCCATATTTGTAACATGGAAGTAATACTATTAGGTTAAAATTGTTTTTTGAAAACTTCACAAAAGATAAAAGGATAGCCTTTGGTTTCAGTTTTTGGAGCATATTTCATTTGTATAAATAAAGTGTCAATATTCGGGAGGTGTTTAATGGAGTGTTGTGTAGCTATTCTAAAAAATAGAATAGTAGCTTTTAATTGAATAGTGCGTATTAATTGGTATTTTGTATTTCTATTTAGTTGGAAATCTGCAATATACCACGTTGTTTCACTTTTTATATTTTCTAATTTTAAAATTAATTCTTCAATTTGTTTTTCGTGAAATAAATCCAAAAAAAAACCTGCATAGATGTGGTCGTGTTTATGGCAGTAATCAAGTACATCTATATGATGAAATGTGATTTTTTGTTGATTAGGTGCTCTCTTTTTGGCTAGTTGAATCATAGTCGAACTAGCTTCTACATAATTAATGGATAAGCAAGGTGCATGCTGGTAGATGAGTGGTAATATTTTTCCGTTTCCACCTCCAAGGATCAATAATTTGCCATCGGTGGGTAAATGAGTGGTTAGTTCTTGTTGTATTTTAAGGAGTTGATTGCCAAAAACAAGTCGAGACAGTCCAGTATAGAAGTGAGCTATTTTGTTGTATTGATTGAGCAAATTAAATGTTAAAAAAAAGCCCCAGCTCCTTGAACTGAGGCCTTAGATTGGCTTTTCAGACTTTATTAGAGTCCAAGAATTCAAATATAGTTTTGATTATTAGGTTATGATGGTACCGATTCTTAATCTGACATTCATATGACCATAATATTACAATTGCTTATGAGTTACCAGCAATCATCATTGGCATAAGTAACATAAGTAGATTTTCGTTGTCTACGTTCTCACTTGGAAGTATGATGCCTGCTCGACTTGGAGAAGAAAGTTCAATGATAATGTTTGGAGTACTTAAATTTTGAAGCATTTCAATAAGAAGTCTGGAGTTAAATCCAATTTCCATGTCTTCTCCTGAATAATCACAACCCAAACGTTCAACAGCTTCGTTGCTTAAATCAATATCTTCTGCATGAATAGTTAACTCACTACCTGTAATTTTAATATTGATTTGGTTGGTTGTTTTATTTCCAAAAATACTGATTCGCTTAACAGAATTAAGAAAATCAGTTCTATTGATGGTCAACTTGTTTGGATTTTCTTCAGGTATTACAGCTCTATAATCTGGATATCGTTCGTCGATTAAGCGACATACTAAACTCACATCTCCAAATGAGAAAAACGCATTACTCTCATTGAAATCTACCTGAGTTGTAGAATCATCTTGAGGTAAATTAGATTTAAGCAAGTTGAGTGCTTTTTTAGGAAGGATAAAGCTTGTTTCAACACCTGGTGTTACATCTGTTCTTTCTACTTTTACTAATCGGTTGGCATCGGTAGCTACGAAAACAGCATTGTCTTTGAACAACTGTACATATACACCTGTAAGACTTAGTCTTAATTCGTCATTGCCTGAGGAAAAGATAGTTTGAGCAATACTGCTAGACAATACACCTGATGGTATATTGAAGCTATTTTCTGCATTAGATTCAGGTATTTTAGGATAATCGTCTGCATTTTGACCAATAAGTTTATATCTACCAAATTCAGATTTTAGTTCAATCGCATTTTTATCAGGAGATATAGTGAAGGTAACTGGTTGGTTTGGAAGTGCCTTCAATGTGTCAATACACATTTTAGATGGAACAGCAATTCGAACATTTTCTTCGGATTGAACATCCATGGTAGTACTCATGGTTGTTTCTAAGTCTGTACCTGTAATGGTTAATTTTTTATCAGTAATATCAAATAAAAAGTGATCTAGGATGGGGATAACCGGTTTTGATACGATGGTTCCACTAACACTTTGAAGCTTATTGAGCAGTTGATTGGTATTTACTATAAATTTCATTTTACTTTTTATAAAGTTTCAAATTAACTCTAAATCTATAAGTAATGGCAAATTTTACAATCAAAACTTATCAATAAGAAATGGGTTTTATTAATTTTTTTGTGGGTAACTGGCTATTTATGGATTAGCTGCGTATGGTTTAGAACTATTTATCTATTCGTATAATCCAAATAGCTCCTAGAATGAATAACAAACCAATCAAGTGATTCATAAGAATTTGTTCGTTATCAAAAAGTCCCCAAAATAAAGCTACGATGGGTATGAGGTAGGTGACCGACGTAGCAAAAACTGTGTTAGTTTGTTGAATGAGTTTATTAAACATAATAAGACTGATAGATGTGCCTAAAATTGCTAACAATAGGGTTGCTCCAAATGAATAAACAGATTGAATATTGTTAGTATTAACTGGTAAACCTAAATAACCTAAAACAATAAATCCTACTATGGATATGATAGCTAATGGAAGTGCAGCTACTAAAAGTGGAGGATAGTGATCCAATTTTTGCTTGATGATGTTAAC
>JAQWZS010000205.1 GCA_029253325.1 Bacteroidia bacterium | reverse complement strand
AAACCATGGGGCATGTAAATTGACCGCCACTCATACTATTCATTTTAGCTGCAGCATTAATTACTTGATCAATAGCAACCAGACTAAAGTTGAAAGTCATAAATTCTACTATAGGCTTAAGACCATTGGTAGCAGCTCCTGTAGCAATACCAGCAAATCCTAATTCGGCAATTGGTGTATCAATTACTCTTTTCTCTCCAAATTCATCAAGCATACCTTGACTTACTTTGTAGGCCCCATTATATTCGGCCACTTCTTCACCCATCAAAAGAATGGAATCATCCCTCCGCATCTCCTCATTCATTGCTTCTCGAAGTGCTTCGCGTATTTGCAGTTGTCTTGCCATTTTAATCTATATTGGGTGCAAAAATAAGATTATTCACAAAGTAAAATAGCACTATTAATGGTGTTTTTTTGGCGAATTAAATCTAAGGAAAATAATAAAATCACCTTTAAAAAGTATCGGGTGATTTTTATATACTAATAAAACGTTACTTACTGCAACACCCCTTTTTGGTTGTGCTGCATTTTTTAACGAGTTCTTTTGGTTGACAACATTTCATAAGTTGAGCTTGGCTTTTAGTATTTGCAGAGACTTTGTCTGTAGCATAACCAATGTCGCTAATCATGGTATGAATATCTTCTAGCGATACTTTTTTGTCGTTGTATCTGACAGTAAGTATTTTGGTTTTTTTGTTCCAATCTGCATGAGATACTCCAGGAATGTCTAAGGTAGACTCAATTTTTTCTTTGCAAATTTCACAATTGGCTTTTACTTCAATTCTAGAAGTAACATTTTTTGCAAACAGCGTAGTAGAAATCAATAATAGGGTAAATAAAATAGGATGTTTCATGTTGTAAATATATGTAATTTTAAAATGGTGATGAATATTTTTCTTTAGTTAGTAGGTTCTCGTCTGTTAGTGTTTTTAAGAATGCTATTAATGCTTTTTTGTGATCAGGACTTAAATATACAGAGTCTTTCAATGCATGTAAATTTGGTGAATTTGATAGATCTGTTGCACTGTTAGCATTCATGTCGCTGAGATAAAATTGCACAACTTCTTCAAGTGTTTTAAATCGGCCATCATGCATATATGGGGCTGTTTTTTCGATATTCCTGAGTGATGTAGTTTTAAACTTATAATCATCTCTAGGATTGCCAGTCACACTTCCTAAGCCTTTGTCTCCATTGTCTGATAATCCGTTGGATAAAAATTCCCGACGCATGAATAAGCTATTCCCGTGGCAGTGAAAGCAGTCTGCTCCAAAATTTTGTGGGTTATTAGGATCTGCCTCTTCTTTTAACGGGATTGCTTCAGAATTGAATACCACTTGACCCACTTTTTCTTCATTTGTAAATGTCTCTAAACCGAGCATCACACGATCAAACTTTGAGTCTGCCGATACGATTGATAACATAAATTGCTCTAGTGCTTTACCGATTAAAACTTCGTCGAACGTCGATTCAGAAAAAGCTTTTTGGAGATAATCTTTATATAAGGATGATCGATTCAATTTTATAATAACCTGGTCGATAGTCTCATTCATTTCAGTTTTGTCAACTATTGGCATAATAGCCTGATGTCTTAGAATATCTGCCCTCCCATCCCAAAAGAATCCGTCTATATGCCAGATCAGATTGAATATAGCCATTGAGTTTCGTTTACCGACAGTCCCTTTTACTCCAACACTAAACTGTTGATTGTTGTCTGTAAATGCATTCTCTTGATTATGGCAAGAACTACAACTTTGGGAGCTATCCGAACTTAAGATAGGGTCATAAAACAGCATTCTACCCAATTCAACTCCTTCTTCGGTTAAAGGGTTGTCGCTAGGAATTTTTGGAGGAGGAAGGAGTGATGAGTTGTAATTAAAAGAATAAGGTGTTGTTTGAAAAGGATTTTGAGGAATTTCGTTGATTACATCCTTACATGAGATGAAGGCAACAGACAAAAACGATATGACGAACAACTTCTTCATTAGCTTTAGAGGATTTCTACAGAGGATATCGTGAATACATCTTTCATGTTATTAAATAGTTCAAGCGTTACAGAGTCGGTTACCTTATGAGTGCTCGATCCATCAGTTTCTATATTGTATAGTTCAGGATTCTTAAACACTTCTTCAATATTGTAATCTAGAATGGCATGAAGTGCGTCATCTCCTTTAGAAAAATCGTAGGGCAATTCAAAGTCAACTTTATTCATAGCACCAGCAAGATGGAAAATAAAACTTTCATTATTGGCTATAGTCTTTCCCTCAATTGCTGTAAAAATATATCCACCCTGCCAGCTCCAATGTAGGGAGTTATTGATTGGAGATAGGGGGTGATCAGATTCATATTGGTTTGGGTTTCCATGATTAGTATTGGAATCTAAACCTATTGAAAATCCAATGCCTGAATATATTCCCTTGGGGATATTTGTTAAGGTCATGTGAGTATTGGATGATCGAACATCAGCATAAAGATATTGACCGTCTAAAGCTATTTTGAAACCACTTTCGTCAATCAGATAAAAGTCGGATAAGAGGTAGGAATATCGACTAAATTTAACTTGTTCACTGCTTGGTAGCATATATTCCTCATCAAGTTTAAAATCAGTTGAGCCATAGAGATGGTTAATAGTGAAATCCATTGTTGAAATCTCAGTCTTGATCGGTGGATCAGGCTTACATCCCATGGTTGAGGTCAAAAACCAAACTCCTAGTATGATAAAGAAAATTTGTTTCATTTTTAAAATTATAAAAGCATAAATAGTGCCATAATTAACATTATCCCATTTTCAATTATTGTAACGTAACTCATTGGTAGATTAAATACAGTTCCAAGACAGGCACATTGAATCTTTGATTTTTGGATAACAGATCTCGAGACACCTATTAATCCTACGAACATAACAATAGCAGTTGTTAAATTTGTTATCTCACTGTCATAAAAGAAAATATATGAAAGCCCCAAACCTAGCTCAATAAAGGGATAGACATATCCGTACCATTTTATTTTAGAGGCTATGATATCATAGGATTGGTATGCTTTTGCAAAGGCTGGAATATCAAGTAGTTTGAAAAATGAAAATATGAGAAAAAATCCAGCCATGAAATTTCCCATCCATGTTTCCCATAAGAAAATACCTGAACTAAATTCAATACCCAAGGTGACAATCATCAAGTAAAAAACGATAAGGATAAGGGGTTTATAAGGACTTGAAAAAAAGTTCTTTTTAGGTGCACCTATTTTGTAATCGCCAACTTTAGAGAGCAAGTCTTGAATAATAGTTTCGCTTGGCATATCAGCTGCTTCAAATATTGTTGAGCCTGTATTTTTATCAATAGTTATTTTATCTATGGTTGTATTAGAATAAAGTTGTTTTTCAATCTTGCTGACACAACTCATACAGTAGATGCCAGAAATTACAAGTTCTTTTTTATTCATTCTTTTGATGATTTAATTCTCCAACGAAACCCTCCATAAATGATTCTTCCGAAAATTGGACCCCAGACTAATCCGGCATCAAAGTTTTCGGAAAAAGGTTGGGCTGAATTCTGTATAGGGTTCTGTTGTTTGTAGTTTAATATATTCTCTGCACCAAAATATAACTCAAATTCTTTTTTAAAGGTTTTGCTAATTTGTGCATTTAGTAAAAAAAAGTTTGGGGAAAACTTGTCTTCAATCTGTTTTAAAACATTTGCCTCATAAATGGTGTCTCTGCCACCAGCAATTCGTTGAGGGCCATACCATGTTAGTGTGGTATTAAATCTCCAGTCGGTTCGTGTACTCTGAGTGATATTTATAAAAGCTCGGTGTCTAGATATAAATGGTTTTTGTTTAGTTGAGTAGGATGAAAGGTTTAATGGGTGTTGATACTTAGTCTTTACATCAAACATTCGGTATGCTAATCGAATTGAGGTTCTACGAGCGAGTTCTAAGTCTAATTGGGTTTGAAAACTATTAGCCCGAGATCCATTGTTAACATTGTAAAAATAAGCTTTGCCTTCATTTTCTCGATCCATGACAACTTCATTCTTAAATGTCGTATTGAAAAAATCAAGCCCAATTTTTGCAGGCATGTATGTGAGCTTGAATTGGTGCTCGAAACTTAAGCCTGAATTCATTGCCAATTCTTGTTCTAAACCATAGGCAAGTTGAGCATCACTCATTCTAAATTCTATAGTTCTACCTGATGCAAAAAGCATTTGATTTTGAGCGAGGGGGTTACTCGTTCTTCTTCCAAGTCCAGTTGATATTCTAATTGATGTTTTATCTTGATTAAAACGGTATTTCCCGTGGAATCTTGGTGTGATAGAAAGACCATAAATACTGTTATAATCTGACCGAATACCTCCAACTAGACTGAAAGTTTCTTTTGGCTTATATGTGTATTCAAAAAACAAACCTGACACAGCTTCTGATCGCTCAAAACGAAAACCTTCGTATGTCTCTTGAGTCTCGTCAATTAACAATGAGATACCTGTTTGAAATTGATGAAAGCTATTTCCAATGATACTTTCATAGAGAACGTTAACGTAACCTTGATTTGTTTGTGCAAGATATTTTTTTTGATTTTCGCTAGATCCATAATTACTTGACATCTCTGAGTGATTAAAGTTATATTGAGAACCAAAACTGCTGTACTCATTTTTTTTCGAAGGTTTTCCAAGCTTAGCAAAAAAATCGATTACTTCAGTATTAATACCAATTTCATATGGATTTAGGCTAGCACTTAGTGAGCTTGTTTGTCCAGCTTTTTGGTGATTAGTATGATAGCTAGCATTTGCTGTGCCTTCAAGACCATTTTTAGCAAAAAATTGCCAACGATTCATGATTTTAAAATCTTCGCTTAAAGGCATATCCAAAAATCCATCTTTATTTCTATCAAATTCTAATGATCGTTGACCATATCGAACTAGTATAGATGAGGCTACATGTTTACTGATATCTTTGGTATACATGAAATCGGTTTCAAGTCGTCCACCTGTACTGACAAATTGGTCTAAAATAAATTTTTCTGGTCCAAAAGGTTTTTTTAGTTCTACATTGATTTGTCCTGCGATACTCTCGTGACCATTGACTACACTGCCAGCACCTTTAGTTATTTGTATTCCATCTACCCACGCAGCAGGAATATGAGATAGGCCATAATAGGAGTTTAATGTACGAACAGATGGCATGTATTCTCTCCCAATTAGTGTGTAAAATCCATCCAATCCAAGCATTTTTATCTGTTTTGTTCCTGTAACGGCATCACTAAAACTGACATCTATTGCAGGAGCATTTTCAAAGCTTTCTGATAGATTACAACAAGCTGCTTTTTGGAATTCTCTTTCTCCTAGGACAATGGTTGTTCTAGGACTCAATTTAGATAAACCATAAGAGATTCGTCTTGCTATAACTATTGCTGTTTTCAAATCATTTGATTCTTTTAAAATCAGTTTATATACGGAGTCTACTTTAGTAACAAGTATGGTGTCTGGACTGTATGAAGCAAATGAAGCAATGAGTTCATTATTGCCGTCGTATTTGATTAAAAATCCACCATTATCGTTAGCAAATACTCCAGAAGATTCACCATTCCAACGGATAAACGCACCTGCAACAGATTTTTGTTCTTCTAAGGTATTGAGGATTACTTTCCCTTTTATTTCTTGTTGTTCTTGCTGGGCAGATAGATTTAATCTAATCAGCATTAAGAACATAATTATTATGTTTTTCATTTGTATTTATTAGGTTATAGTTAGCAATTAGAGTTTTAAATAAAACTATTGACTAACATAAAAAAACCTGAAAAATACTGGGGTGATTAGAGGTGTCGTAATAAGTCGAGTTGATTATTCTTAGACCGTTGTAAGGATTAGGCTTAGGATATACCTTAACTTTTAATAATATGGGTAAGCTTGATGGGATATCAAGTGACTTATGTGAAGTGAAATCAATTTGATTTGGAGGTAATACGATTAAAACAACATCATCACAGTCATCTGGATCGACAGTTGAATGACACGAGGCAGAATTGAAATCTTGTGAACAGCACGTCTCATAATCTGTAATGCAACAGGCATCAATGACCATACTA
Organism: Bacteroidia bacterium; assembly: GCA_029253325.1. Taxonomy (GTDB): domain Bacteria; phylum Bacteroidota; class Bacteroidia; order NS11-12g; family UBA9320; genus UBA9320. The sequence goes on along the minus strand of JAQWZS010000205.1, from coordinate 3,686 downwards.
AATCCAATACTGGGGAATAATAGCATTAGAGAAAATAATATAGCAATAATTGACCTCAACTTACTGCAAAGTTAAGGGAAAATATTATAAATCTATGGGCAATGCCTTATGAATTATCACTAAAATTTGTAGGAGAACCCAACGCCTAGCAGTCGCTTAAACTGAGTACGTGGCCCATATCCAACAATTGTATTTCTCTCATATAGTGGAACAGTCACGTCATTATCATGAATTAAATTGGTGTAAAAACTAACACCAATATATTCGGTAAGCTTCATGTTGATCATGGTTTCCCAGTTTACATCAATATTTTTTCGGTTAGCCGTATTTACATCCGTGAAGTTGTTAAAAAGGTTTAGAGTAGAGGTAAGGTTAATTTTTTTAGTGAGGTCTTTTTTAAACTGAGCATTAAATAATGCTCCAAATTCAGCTCTGTATCGGTCGTTATAAAATTGAACTCCGTTATCATTTAATGTTGCAGGAATATATATATTTTGTGCAGCGATTGAATCATCATTGACAAAAGTAAATTTACCTGTAGCTGGAGATATGTAAACAGAAAAATAATCAGTAAAATTATAGTTTAAACCAATGGATGTAGTGAGGTATGCAGGGGCTAAAAATTTTGAAATTTCATCTCGGGCATTATCATCTTTAGTTGGGTCAGAAAAGTCAAAACCAGGAGCAAACTGAGATTTGAAGTTCAATAAACTTGAATAACTCAATTTATCTGTAATGCCATAGTTTCCTTTGGTCAGAAAATCAATCTTGTCCTCATTTTTTCGAAGTGTTTCTCCTTCATTTTTAATTAACCCATAGGCTAAATCCAAGTTGTTTCTCCATTCAACTTTTCCTTTCTTGTAATTTCGGTAGATGTTACCAATGGCTGTCACAGAATTTGCAGATACACCACCTGCAGCCCAATTAGTGAGTCCTAATGAATTAAAGTTAAGAGCACCAAATCCCCCTTTTTGCCAATATACTGGTGGAGTTAGTTGAGCAATTTCTTGTTCGATGGTTTTTACTCTTTTTTGAGCATCTGTTAATGAAGATTTAGCGTTTTCTAATTCCTGTTTTTTTAATTGTAATTCATTATTCTGCGAGAATACGTTAGAAATAAATCCAGCAATAAATAATAGTGTAAATAAATGTTTCATGTCTTAAATTGTATTTGAAATGTTTGAGTTTATGTTTTATAGAGTTTCAATGATGTTTTCTTAGTGTTTGATATTCTAGTTACTGGAATGATAAAAGGGTGTGATTTTTATCTATTTTATCTTGTTTGCCAATTTGTATTTTGTTTATAATACCATCTTGGGGTGATTTAATAGCGTTTTCCATTTTCATTGCTTCCAATACAATGAGCTCTTGCCCCTCAGTTACTTCGTCGCCTTCATTTACCAAAATATCTAGAACAAGGCCAGGCATGGGTGCTTTAAGGTCTTTTAGTTTCTTCTTGTTGTTATCCATTCCCATTTGTTGGAGTAGCCCAGCAAGTTTATTCTGAAGTTGGGTAGTTATGACTCTTCCATTGATCCTCAAGGTAAGTATACCTGTGTGGTTGTCTTTAGCTAAAACCTCAATGTTGAACGATTGATGATTATAAACAAGGTGGTAATTGTTTCCTTCAGTTTTCAAGAGGTCGTGAACAACTTCTAAATTATCAATGGATAGCTTACCTTCAGCTTTCTCAATGTTGAATGAATTGTTGTCTATAATAATTTTAGCCATATTCATTTATATAATTACTTTAATAAATAAGCTAATGCAAAGCTAGTTAAATTTTAAAATTTACAAGATAACAGATTTATTTTGGTGTAAAATTGAAAAAATTACGAATTTGTTTTAATGATATATTGCATAGTTTTATCTTTTAGATATTGCCAAAAAAAATACCTTTGCTCAACTAAAAATTATGTCAGTATTAGTAAATAAAAATTCTAAGATAATTGTTCAAGGGTTTACAGGTAGTGAGGGTAGTTTTCACGCCGGTCAAATGATTGAATACGGAACTCAAATAGTTGGCGGAGTAACTCCTGGTAAAGGTGGTACTAATCATCTGGATAAGCCCGTTTTTAATACTGTAGATGAAGCGGTTAAGCATACTGGAGCTGACACAAGTATAATTTTTGTTCCACCACCATTTGCGGGTGATGCCATTATGGAAGCAGCCGAGGCTGGTATAGGTGTGATCGTTTGTATAACGGAGGGTATTCCAGTAGCTGATATGGTAAAAGTGAAAGCTTATTTATCCAATACTAATAGCAGATTAATTGGTCCTAATTGTCCTGGTGTCATTACAGCAGACGAGGCCAAAGTTGGAATCATGCCAGGCTTTATCTTTAAAAAAGGGAAAATTGGAATTGTATCGAAATCGGGTACATTAACGTATGAAGCAGTTGATCAGGTAGTAAAAGCAGGAATGGGAGTAACAACAGCTATCGGCATCGGTGGAGACCCTATTATTGGGACATCAATGAAAGATGCTATCGAACTTTTAATGCAAGATGCAGATACTGAAGGTATTGTCATGATTGGTGAGATTGGTGGGAGTATGGAAGCTGAAGCTGCTCGTTATATTAAAGAGTTTGGGACAAAACCTGTAGTAGGGTTTATAGCAGGAGAAACAGCACCTGCAGGAAGAACTATGGGGCATGCTGGAGCTATTGTTGGAGGCGATGAGGATACGGCATCTGCTAAAAAAGCTATCATGAGAGAATGCGGAATTCAAGTGGTGGACTCTCCAGCAGGAATTGGATCAAAGATGTCTGATATTCTCAATTAGTAGCTGTCAATTTTCTACTTCATTCCTAAGAACTGGGATACTACGTGGTTCTTCTTGACTTACTTTTTCGATGATTGCTTTTAAGTGCTCTGGAGTGGTACCGCAACATCCACCCACAATATTCAGAAATCCATTCGATGCAAACTCACCTACTACTTCACTCATACTCTCAGGTGTCTCATCATATTCGCCAAATTCATTTGGTAAACCAGCATTTGGGTGAGCCGATACTCTGCACCAAGCCTTGTCGCTCAGTTCTTTTATGAATGGTCGCATTTGGTCTGCTCCTAATGCACAATTTAATCCTATGCTTAGTGGGTTGGCATGACTAATACTATACCAAAATGCTTCAACTGTTTGACCACTTAATGTTCTGCCACTTGCATCAGTAATGGTACCACTAATCATGATGGGTAAGTCTAATTGTTTTTCTTCTTTGAGTTCTAAAATGGCATAAATTGCTGCCTTGCAATTGAGTGTATCAAATACAGTTTCAATTAAAAATAGATCAACACCTCCTTCTGCTAAAGCATTTGCCTGCTCTTTGTAAGCAACTACCAACTCATCAAAATCTATTGCTCTGAATCCAGGATTATTTACGTCTGGGGATAAGGAGGTTGTCTTATTGGTAGGACCAATACTCCCAGCGACAAAACGCGGTTTTTCTGGATTTTTTTTGGTAAACTCATCTGCACAAGTTTTTGCTAGTTTTGCAGAAGCAATATTTAGTTCTTCGACTAAATCTTCCATGTGATAATCTGCCATAGATACCGATGTACTATTGAATGTGTTGGTTTCGATTATGTCTGCACCTGCATCTAAAAATTGGTTGTGAATTTCTGAAATTATATCAGGTTGGGTTATCGACAATAAGTCATTATTACCCTTCAATGGGTGTTCG
>JAQWZS010000190.1 GCA_029253325.1 Bacteroidia bacterium | reverse complement strand
TTCATCAATTTAAGAGATGGACAAGGGATCTGTCAGTGTATATTAGGGATGGAAGACCTTGGAGAAGAATTGTTTCAAACCGCCAAAACATTAGGACAAGAGAGCTCGGTTGCCATTACTGGAAAAGTCGTTGAAGATACACGTCAAATTGGAGGTTTTGAACTCCAGGCAACGGATTTAACAGTCTATCAAAATGCAAAAGACTATCCTATCTCAAATAAAGAACACGGTATTGAATTTTTAATTGATCATCGACACCTGTGGCTAAGAAGTAGAAGACAATGGGCTATCATGCGAATAAGAAATAGCATCACCTACGCAATTCATAACTTCTTCCAAAAACAAGGATTTGTTCAAATGGATGCTCCCATTTTTACTGGTAATGCAGCCGAGGGAACTACCGACTTATTCGAAACGGATTATTATGGTAAGCCAGCCTATCTCACTCAATCGGGTCAATTATACGGAGAGGCTATGGCTTTGGCCATGGGTAAGATTTACACCTTTGGACCAACTTTTAGAGCAGAAAAATCCAAAACTCGACGCCATCTGTCTGAGTTTTGGATGATTGAACCTGAGATGGCTTTCTGTGACATTTTTGAAAACATGGATACCATCGAATCCTTCCTACGAAGTGTGGTTCAAGAAGTCCTTGAGAAATGCCCTGAGGAATTGGATATCCTTAACAGAGACAAGTCAAAATTAGAAACAGTTTCTAAAAAATTCCCTCGATTATCCTATGATGAAGCAGTAGAAATATTAAAAGGAAATCAAGATGTAGAAGGTCAAAATTCATTACTGACCATTGAGCAAGACATCAAAAATAATGCTGCTAGAATCCATGAGATCGAAGAAGACGTTGCTCAACGTGAAGCTGCTATAGCTGCAGGAGGCATGAAAAAAGGGGCAATTAATTTTAATCAAAATAAAATTGACACCCTCAAACAAGAGCTTAAACAACTAGAGGAAGACCAAAGAAACCTTCCTCAATGGTTAGAATCTGCCCGAAATTTTGAATACGGTAATGACTTTGGAGGAAGTGATGAGACCGTACTTACCCGATTGTTTGACTGCCCAATTATGGTTTATGATTGGCCTCATGAAATCAAAGCATTTTATATGAAACGTAATCCTGAAGATCCACGATTTGCTCGTGGTGTAGATGTACTAGCTCCAGAGGGATATGGTGAAATTGTGGGTGGTGGTGAACGTGAAACGAGTGAAGAATGGTTGATTGAAAAAATCAATGAGCACAAGCTACCTATGGATTTATTTCAATGGTACTTAGACCTGAGAAGATATGGTAGCGTTCCTCATAGTGGTTTTGGTCTTGGACTTGAACGATTGGTCGCATGGATATGTAAATTGGACCACGTTCGTGAAACTATTCCTTTCCCAAGATATTACGGTAGACTAGAGCCTTAACAATTTTATTTCTTCTCCCAAATTAGAAAATCAAAATCAAACTCATTGAACTCGCTTTTCTGATATTCTTGCCTTTCTACACACTGCCATTCTTCAAGGTTAAGTTTTGGGAAAAACACATCAGCATCTGGGAAATCAGCCTTCACCTCACTGATGTACATACGATTGACATAAGGTAATGACTGACGGTAAATTTCTGCACCACCAATGACAAATATTTCGCCACGATGTTCTAATTTCTTAGCTAAATCTAAGGCTTCATCAAATGTATGGCACACAAAAGCTCCAGGTGCTTGATAAGATTTACTGCGTGTGATTACAATATTTGATCGATTTGGCAAAGGCTTTCCGATAGACTCATAACTTTTTCGGCCATGAATAACCACATGGTGAGAAGTAAGTTTCTTAAAACGTTTAAGGTCATCGCGAATTCTCCATAATAAGTCATTGTCCTTTCCTATGGCATCGTTTTGGGCTTTTGCAACTATGAGAGAAATATCTAACACGAGTGCAAAATAAAATTTATTTTCTAATGAATAATTATAAAAACAAATACATAATTCAAACTCACTGTAAATGAAATATGCAGAAGAAGAAAAATTAGTACTGCTTTAG
>JAQWZS010000148.1 GCA_029253325.1 Bacteroidia bacterium | reverse complement strand
GCATCTAGTGTATTGCCATATTTAATTTTGATATCTTTTTCTAGGTTTTCTACAACTAGGTAGGCATCACCTTTTGAATTAAAGTCGAGAGTTCCCTCTATTTCATTCATATCTTTTTTTACAAAGATATATTTACCAACCGATGGTGATTTTATTGTGCCTTCATGAACAAGCTTTTCCAGTGTCTGACTAACTTCTTTAAATGATAGGTGGGGTATCTTGGCCCCAATCTGTTTATAATTGAGTGGTTTATTTGCGTAGTCAACAAGAACACTCAGTACTGATGAGTGACTTTTCTCCTCTCTTATTCTTTTATTATTCTTTTTCAAATTTTCAATTTATGCTTGATTCCAAGAGGCTTTTTGTGTAATCAGACTTTGGATTATTTATTAATTTTTCTGAATCTCCAGATTCGATGATTTTACCATTTTTAAGGACAACTAATTTGTTGCAGAAATAACTAACAACGTTCATGTCATGCGAAATTAGTAGGTATGTGAGTCTATTTTTAATTTTTAATTGATTAAGAAGGTTAAGTATTTTTGCCTGGATACTTACATCCAAAGCACTTACAGCTTCGTCCAATACAATAAACTTTGGGTTTTTTGCTAGAGCCTTTGCGATGCAAATTCGCTGTCGTTGTCCTCCAGAAAATTCATGAGGATATTTGTCAAAATCACTTTTAGATAGCCCAACGGTTTCTATCAGCTCGACAGTTTTTTGTTTGATTTCGGTTAATTTTAAATTCGCTTCTGAGACCTGGAACACTTCAGAAATAGCGTCTCCGATTGAATGTTTTGGATTCAATGAAGAGAATGGATCCTGAAATACCAATTGAATTTCTTTTGATAAGTCAGATACGGTTCGTATATCTTTTCCATTTAGATTGATAGTTCCTGATGTTTCTTTCCATAAGCGTAAAATAATCTTAGCAATTGTACTTTTTCCACTACCACTTTCGCCAATTAAACCAACGATGTCACCTTGATTAATATTTAAGCTGATTTCATCTAGGGCTATATGTTTAGTTTCTTTAAGAAAGTTTTTTTGAACGTGGTATTTACCTATGTCTTTAAGCTCTAGAAGTATGTCTTGACTTGGCTTGTCTATGGGGAGTTTCTGAGTTTTGATACTTTTATATTCGAGATTACCATCTAATTCAATAAGTAAATCGTTGATTTCTTCAAGGATGTTTCCTTTTTTAAGATATGAAGGCCTACTTTCTAATAGAGCTTTAGTATATGGATGTTTTGGTGAACTGAGAATTTTGTGGGTTGAGTTTTGTTCTACAATCTCTCCTTGATACATGACTGCTATTTTATCTGCAAATCCGTTAAGTGATATCAAATCATGGGTTATAAATAGAATACCCATTTTTTCCTCATTACTTAATTTTTTCAATAAGGTGAGAATTTCTTTTTGAATGGCTATATCTAAAGCTGTGGTAGGTTCATCAGCAACTAACAATTTAGGCATTTTTGCTAATGCCATTGCAATCATAATGCGTTGTCTCTGGCCACCACTTAATTCGTGGGGATAACTCTTAGCGACTCGCTCAACATCATTTAGTTCTACTTTATTTAGCAATTCAAAAAGTGTCTCGTTACTTTTTGATGATGATGATTCTAATATTTGGCTCCCACATTGTATCAATGGATTGAGAGCTGTCATCGGCTCTTGAAATATATATGATATCTCTTCTTTTCTGATTGATTGTAATTGTTTATCTGAACATTTAAATAGGTCAATCGATTGATTATTATTAAAGTATTCAACCGATCCTGTGTATATCGCATCATCAATCAATCGAGTTATGGATTGACTTGTTACAGACTTTCCGCTTCCACTTTCTCCAATCAATCCAAGAATTTCTCCTGTATTGAGGGAGAAACTAATTCCTTTTACAGCCTCAAATTCCTCTTCATTTTGGTTGAATTTAACGGATAGGTTTTTTATATCAAGTATTTTCAAAATTACCTCAATCTATCCATTGATCTGATGAGTTCTTCATCTTTTCTTATACCCCTAAAAGCAAGAACATTAAATAAGATTATTAATACAATTAGTCCTAGACTAATTGTAAATGACGATGTCCCATCCTGACCAAAGTAATCCATTCCTAAACTAAACACATACAATAGGCTTATCAAAAGACCTATTGCCAAAAAATTTAGTGAGGTAAGTAATAATTGCAATCTTCTATTCTTAAAACTTAGTAGACTAACTATGCTTAGAACACCAATTATAGTTAGGCAGCTAATAATTAGAGTATTGTCTTCTTTCACAGAATGTTTCATTGGTTGCATAACAATCATTTCAGTCTTATTGAAAGATACTTCAACATGTTCAGTCCCGTTTTCTTTTTCAATGGAATAGAATGGGATGTTAACAGTTGATAGGGTACCACATATAACTATGATAGCTAAAAGAAATAAAGTCTGAGTTCTTTGCAACATATAATTCAAATGTAAACATAAAGTCAGCTTTAGTGTTTTCATTTCTGTAGAATTAGTCAGATATTGCCAACACATTGAGATTATCCAATTCACTAAGTTCCGTTATTCTAGGTTCTGGTATTGCCGGTTTAGCCTCAGCTATCAGACTAGCTGCCATGGGGGTGAAGGTGACCGTGTATGAAAAATCATCTACTTATGGTGGTAAGTTGGGAGTATGGCAAAGCCAAGGTTATCGTTTTGACACCGGACCATCATTGTTTACTATGCCTCAGTATGTATCAGATCTATTAACCATTGATGGACTTGATAATGTTCCGTTTGATTATGACGAATTAGATATTTTGTGCAATTATTTTTGGGAGGATAACACCAGGTTATCGGCATTTAGTGATCGAGAAAAATTAAAAAAGGAATTTCATGAAAAGTTAGATGAAAATCCACAAAATATTGATTCTTTCCTTGATGACAGTGAAAGAAAGTATCTGATAACTAACCATATTTTTTTAGAAAAATCACTACACAAACTAAGTAGTTACTTAAGTTGGAACACTTTTAAAAGTTTTTTAAGTATTCATAAAGTAGGAGTTTTTAAAAAAATGCATATCGAAAATCAAAAAAAATTTTTAAATCCAAAATCAATTCAGTTTTTCGACCGATATGCTACTTATAATGGTTCAAATCCATATGAGTCACCAGCTACCTTAAATATCATACCACATTATGAATTTGGTATTGGAGCGTATTTCCCCAAGAAAGGTATGCGATCTATTGTTGATGCACTTTATGAAAAAGCAGTAAAATTAGGTGTTCAGTTTAATTTCAATACCGATGTAAATGAATTAGTCAAGGTTGATAAAGGATACAAGGTAAATCAGGAAGATTTTATTTATGATATAGCTATTTGTAATATGGACATTGCTTCTGCATCTCAAGGTCCATTAAAAAACCTACTAAAAGCCCAAAATAAGCATTATAGACCAAGTAGTTCAGCTTTGATTTTTTATTGGGGGATTAAAAAGGAATTCAAGGATCTGGAACTTCACAATATCTTTTTCTCAGAAGATTATCAAAAAGAGTTCACATCAATATTTAAAAATCATATCATAGATGACGATCCAACAGTTTATGTTCAAATAAGTAGTAAATTAAAAAAAAATGACGCACCTTCTAATTGTGAGAACTGGTTTGTCATGGTCAATGCTCCTTATGTCGAAAATCAAGATTGGGATAGTTTAATTACTGAGACAAAAAAGAATATACTGACTAAACTTAGTCGCATTCTTAGTGAAGACATAGAAAAAATGATTGAGGTTGAGCACATCCTTACACCTCAAATGATTTGGGATAAGACGGGTAGCTATAAAGGTGCACTCTATGGATCTAGTTCTAACAACAAGATGTCAGCTTTTTTAAGGCATTCAAATTTTAATAAACATCACAAGGGTTT
>JAQWZS010000146.1 GCA_029253325.1 Bacteroidia bacterium | reverse complement strand
GGTACTCCCATTATTGTAGGTAGTCAGGATGGAAGTAGGGAAGCAATTTTTGATAACAAAAATGGTTTTGTCATTAACCCAGAAGATTTGAATGAACATCAACAGTGCTTTGAAAAACTAATCAATAATAAAAAATTAGTAGATTTAATGAGCAAAGAAGCCTATACTATTGCTCAGAGAAGATTTTCATATACTCGTTTTCTTGATGAGCATATATCTTTTTTTGAAAAAATAAAATAGTTGAATTTTCTTAAATTAATAGTAAAAATTTTAGTAATATGGATACTATCCATTTTTATTGGGTTTAAGTTTCAGATAGATCAATTACCCTCATTTTCTCTATTATTTGGGATATATTTAATACTAGAGTTAGTATTTAGTTTAGGTAAGCGAATACCCTATTTCGAGCTTATGTTTGCATTTTTTGGAGTACAGTTATTAATTTCACCATTTGCAGATTATCATTATTTTCACAATGATATTTTTGGAGTGATGACTGTTGATGAGTCAAAATATTTTGGATTTGTCACCTATGCTATTCTCGGAATTTACTTGGGTTTTAATGTATTTAGTGGATCTAATAAAAATCAAGAAATCGTAGTCCGGAAAAAAATAGAAGGTGATAGTCTGAAGTATGAAAAAATAGGAATTTATTTAATTATCATAGGGTACGTATTTTATTTACTCACGCTAGTTAGTTCAAATTTTGTATTTGTAAGTATTTCATATTTAAGATTTATTGGATCGCTTTATCTTCTTTTTAGTAAAAGTTCTAAAACGACCTTGTACATGCTACTCGTTTGGATTCCATTTGCAATTATTGCCATAAAGTCTGTAATTTTTATGAATATCATTATCTGGGGATTGCTTCTTTTCTGTTTTTTTAAGTTAAATAAAAAGGTAAATAAGCCTATACTAATCTCATGGATGATTATAGGTTTTGCATTTTTAGCCATTTTACAATCCGTAAAACACATATATAGAGAAAGTGCATGGGATCCCAGTGTAAAGGAAAAATTAAGTTTAACTACTTTAATTATTGACAGAGTAAATAATTTGAATGAAGATCAAATTAAAGGTATAGGTTCTATCATCAATGTTCGGATAAATCAAGGTTGGATTATCTCTCACGGTATAAATAATCTTGGAGATGAAAATAGGAGTTTAAGTCAAAATTATATTAAACAAGAACTGTTAGGTATTTTCCTTCCACGTTTTATTTACAAAGATAAAGTATTGGAAGGAAGCCATATCAAATTTGAAGAATTTACAGGCTGGGAATTAGATGAAAGTACAGCGATGCATTTAGGCATAATTGGGGATTTGTATTTGAATTTTGGTAGAAATAAAGGGATAGTTTTTGCTTTTATTTTAGGAATAATTCTGGGAATATCTCATCGTTATTATTTAATCAAATTAAACAAGTATCCGGACCTCTTATTCTGGTCAGTTCTAATATATTTTATGATTATGCGTGCTGGTAATGAGTTTTATTCTATTATGAATTGGTATGTCAAAACTGGTTTCATAACATATTTATTTTTTAAATTTTTAAGACCGTTTTTAAAAACAAATAGCACTCAAATTCCTAGTAACTCAATGTAATAAATTTTTATTTTAAATGAACTTATTAATCCAATGACATCTAAATTATTAAAACTTACTATAGTATCTTTACTTTCATTTACATTAATAAATAAGTACTCGAATAAGATATTTGATGCGGAAAATTTTGCTCTAGGTAATGCTACGTCATCCCATTTTGCTACACATAATAATTTTCCTATTCATCTCAATAAATTAATAGTTTCAGACATAGATAGGGCTGTTGAAGGTTGGAAAATATCAGGTAAAGATTATACCACGTTAGTTTTAGGTAATTCACAAACACATAGTATTAATCAATTTAAGAAGGGACAAAATACATTTATTCAGTCTCTACATTTGAAAGATACAATTTCTTATGTATTTTGTCATAGCATACAGAATGCTAATATTCAACATTTTTTACTTTCCCTAACTTTTTTAAAACATAAATTAAATGTTAAAAAAGTTGTTGTACCCTTATTTTTTGATGATTTTAGAGAGGATGGAATTAGAGATATTTTTTATCCCTCTGCAATTGAAGACCAGTTTTTAATTGATAATAGTTTACATCCTGTTATTAGTGAAATAAATTCTGAATTAAAGTCTTATTGGAAAGTATCAAATACAGATGATATTAAAGATACTTATGTTTCTTCTCAATCTAAAACAGAAAATTACTTAGACTCACTCCTAAGTAATAATTTTAAATTATGGAGTTTAAGGTCCAATACTAGAACTAGAATTTTAACTGATTTATATCAATTAAGAAACTATATATTTAATATCAATGCACAAACTATTCGAAATAAAATACCTTTTAGGTACATGAAAAATTTAAATGCTTTAGAATCTATACTTATTTTTTGTGATCAACAAAACATAGCAATATATTTATATATACCTCCCATTAGAAGTGATGTTCCCATTCCCTATGATATATCTGAATATGAAGAATTTAAATCAGATATTAGTAGCATATTGGAAGGTCACAATAATGTTTCATTTAGTAACTTTGAGCATATTGTACCAAGTCAATATTGGGGCATGAAAGCTCCAACTGATGGTGGACCTGATTTAGAATATGATTTTATGCATTTTAGATATGAAGGTCATCAAATTTTAGACTCTGCTATCACTCAACTATTAAAATTAAATAATGCTCTTTAACTCAATTACATTTTTAGTCTTTCTTTCATTGGTTACAACATTATTTTGGTGTTTAAAACCTAAATCAAGAATATTATTATTATTTACATCAAGTATAGTTTTTTATGGTTTTTGGCGTTGGGATTTTGTTCTTCTTATGTTATTTTCAACATGTATTGACTATTTTATTTCGTTAAAAATTCATAATGAAGAAAAAAATAAACCACGATTTATATTACTTTTAGTAAGTTTGGTTTTAAACCTGAGTTTATTAGTTGTTTTTAAATACTTGTTATTTATTAGCTATAACATCAATTCATTTTCACAGCTTTTGGATTTAGGATTTAAAGTGAATACAATTCATCTAATTTTACCACTTGGAATTAGCTTCTATACTTTTCAGACTATATCATATACCATTGATGTGTATAGAAAACATTTGATTCCAGAGAAGAATTTTTTTAAATATGGTACGTTTGTTACATTTTTCCCTCAATTAGTTGCAGGTCCTATCCTGAGAGCAGGTGAAGTAATGTCTGAATTATCCCATACTAGAAAATTTAATCTAGATTTTATAATTTCTGGTGGAAAAAGAATACTTACAGGATTATTTCTTAAGGTAGTATTAGCTGATAATATTGCTCCCATTGTAGATGCTGGTTTTTTAAATCAGGTTTCAGAATATACAGCTATTGATGTTCTAGTTTTAGCCTATTTATTTGGATTCCAAATTTATTTCGATTTTGCAGGTTACTCACATATTGCTATAGGGTGTGCTAAAATTATGGGAATTCATTTTCCCGAAAACTTTAATTTTCCATATTTAGCATACTCTTTTAAGAATTTTTGGAAACGATGGCATATATCTCTTTCAAGCTGGATAAGAGATTATCTTTATTTACCAATTTTAGGAGTTAAAATTAAAAATAGAGAATCATTATCTAAAGGTGGATTAGCTGTTGTAGTGAATAAAGATTCAAGGAGTCCTACGTTAGCATTATTTCTTACATGGGCGATTATGGGATTATGGCACGGTGCAAATTGGACCTTTGCATTTTGGGGTATTTATCATGCTTTTTTCATATTTATTGAACGATTTATACCTAAGAAGTTTAATCAATTTAAATTTATCAATAAGTTTACTGGATGGCTTATTGTTCTCCCAATTACTATGTTGTCATGGATACCTTTTAGAGCAGAAAGTCTACATCAAACCTTTTCTATGTTTATGAAATTATTTAATCTTAATTTATATTTTAGTTATAGTTTGAGAGAAAATGATTTATTGATAACAGCTATTTTATTTTTAGCTGTTATTATTTCTGGATTGCTTTCAAAAGTTGATTTAAATTCCTTTAAATATGGGAACTATTTTTTAAGTTTATTTAACATGGTTAAGTATGTAATCATGTTATGTTTAGTATTTGTCTTTTTGAGACCAATTACACAATTCATTTATTTTCAATTTTAGAATTTTTATTTACTCATACTATCAGTAAGCTTTATAAAGATTGAAGTCCAAATTACTCATATTTACCGATTGGTTTCCCCCTGCATTTAAAGCTGGAGGCCCTATTCAATCCATTTATCAATTAACACAACTTCTAAAAGAAGAATACGAGATTTATGTTTTATCAACTACTGAAGACTTGAATGAGGATATAGAAGACCAATTATCATTAAAGAATCAATTTGTTTTATTTGACGGCATTCAAGTGATTTATCTGGATTCTTTTCATCGTTCAATTACTCATATTAAACGTTTGTCGGACGCTATTCAGCCGCAATTTGTATTCTTCAATGGTTTATTCAATAAATATTTTTCTAAGTATCTATTGTATCATTTTAGTAGAAACCCTAATGTGAGTTCTATAATCTCACTTCGAGGGATGCTCAAATCATCGGCACTTGAACAGAAAGAACGAAAGAAAAAGATTTATATCCGAATATTAAGGTGGTTAATAAGCAGTAAAAATGTTACGTTTCATTGCACGAGTAAAGACGAAGAGTCAGACTTAATTAAAAACTTTGGTGAAAAACAAAATTCAGTTGTATTACCCAACATACCTTTCTTATCTCAAGAGCAAATTAAACATAATAAGACAGATGAACTTAAGTTAGTTTATGCAGCACGCATTCATCCTATTAAAAATTTAGGATTAATAATCAGTATATTGCCTCAAGTAAAGTCGTCATTAAAATTAACTATTATAGGAGTTGTTGAAGACGAGGAGTATTGGTTAAAATGTAAGAAACAGTTTAATCAACTACCCAAACACATTAAAGTAGAAGTATTAGGAGACATGAAGCACCATGAATTGATGAATAATCTTCCTAACTATGATGTGTATGTTTTACCCACTTTAGGAGAAAATTTTGGACATTCCATATTTGAAGCTCTTTCAGCAGGACTTCCAGTCATCATATCCGATCAGACTCCATGGAGAAATCTTACGGATCATAAAGTGGGATTTGATATTCCGTTATTTGATGATAATTCTATAGTATTAGCTATTGAAAAGTTTGCTGCTATGAGTCAGAAAGAATTTTTTGAGTGGTCTAAAAGTGCAAAAGATTATGCCTTAAATTATTATAATTCTCAGCATTACTTGAAAGAATATAAATCCCTTTTTTCTTATAAAATAAAAGTAGGTATAGTAGCTCCAGTTCCACTTGAACGATACAAAGGAGGAATAAGTAATTTTGCTGAAATTTTTATGCAAAAAGCATCTGAATTTGAGGATGATGGTATTCAGTTTAGTCTAATCAATACATGCATAATTCCTCGTACAAATGAATCTACTGGTCGGTTTGAATATTCCAATTTTAAAAATTATTTTTTGTTTATTTATCTAGCATTTAAACAAATCAAAAGAGATAAAATTGAAATATTGCATATTCATACATCTGTTGGGAAATCAATTTTCAAAGATTCGATTCCAGCATTATTGTTTAAATGGATTTTAGGTACAAAAAATATTCTTCATCTTCATGTAGGTGAGGTTAGCCAAGTTCAAATAAAAGGTGTTTTAAAAAAAATGAACGAATGGCTTTTAGGTAATGCATATCATAGAGTTTTAGTGCTTAGCCCGCAATTAAAAAATCTCTTTAAACCCAAACTAAAAGATAGAGTTTTAATGATTTGCAATTTTCATAACTCTGATGTTATTCAAGATAAAATCAAACAAGCCAATGATAAAATATTCATTACTTTCATCGGTTCGATTAGTGAATCAAAAGGTGTTTTAGATTTATTCGAAGCACTGTCAAAATTAAATGATAAAAATTGGTGTTTAAACATAGCGGGAGATTTTATAAATAATGATTTTAAGAAAATGGTTATGCAGTTTCCTGCATATATTTCAATTAAAAATAATGTAAATTTTTTAGGTTATATCAATAATGATTATAAACACAATTTACTAAATAATAATGATATTCTGGTTTTGCCAAGTTATGCTGAGGGTATGCCAATTTCCTTATTAGAAGCTATATCTTATGGAAATGCCATTGTGACAACTAATGTAGGAGCAAATCAGACTCATTTTTCGTCTATTTGTAATCTGCTACAACCTGGCGATATTATAGGTTTAAAATCAGAGTTATCGGAATTATTGAACGATATTAAATTATTAAATAAAAGAAAAAATCAGGCTCGTGAACTAGCACATAGATTTACATTCGATGCCTTTAAAGAACAAATAACCCCCATATATAAGACTATTTAAAAATGTACATTTTAGGATTAAATGCATATCACGGAGATTCATCAGCTTGCATATATCAAGATGGAGTTCTCATAGCAGCAACAGAGGAAGAGAGAATACGAAGAATAAAACACTGGGCAGGCTTACCCATTGAAGCTATTAAATTTTGTTTAGCTGAGGCTAAAATACAGTTGTCAGATATTGATTACATAACTGTAAGCCGTGACCCTAAGGCAAAACTTGGCGAAAAAGTAATTAGGACATTAAAACACGGAATCAGCCTTAAGGCTTTAAAAGATCGAGGAGCAAATTCTATAAAAATCACCGGAATAAAAAAAGATATTGCTGATTCTTTAGGTTTTGATTTTAAACACGTAAAGGCAAAAGTCAAATTTATCGAACATCATCGTTCACATATGGCTTCGTCTTATCATGTATCTCCATTTCAAGAGGCAGCCATACTATCAATAGATGGTATGG
>JAQWZS010000134.1 GCA_029253325.1 Bacteroidia bacterium | reverse complement strand
TAGCAATTCTAGTTTACATATTTTCTATATTTGACCAGTGAAATTTGGTAAAGTAGAAAACCCTGAAATGTATCCTCACGAGTTACCAGAGGATCATACAGATACTAAAATTGTTTTAGTAAGTGATCACAGCCAATTACCTAAGGTATTTATTGGATGTCCACGATGGGCAAAAGCTGAACTAAAAGGATTCTATCCAAAAGGAGTTAAAGACGAGTTGTCATACTATTCTTGTCAATTTAATGCCATTGAGTTAAATGCCTTCTATTATAGAATTTTCCCTCCTTCGGTTGTTGAGGGATGGTATGATCGATCTTCTCCAGATTTTATGTTTTTTCCGAAGGTCCCTCAACTTATTAGTCAATTTAGACGACTCAAAAATTGTGATGATGCGTTGAATGATTTTTTTGTTTCAATATCTCATTTTAAAGAAAAATTAGGTACCGTATTTCTTCAAATGAATGACAATTATGGACCTCAAAATTTTCATGATTTAACAACGTTTGTGAACAATTGGCCAAAGGATTTACCATTAACTGTAGAATTGCGAAACTCGGGTTGGTATTCTGATTCTCATGTTGCGAATGATCTCTGTGCGATGCTTCAAGAAAATAGGGTGGCTCATACCATTACAGACACGTTAGGCAGAAGAGATCTAATGCATATGCGATTAACTAATTCTTCCTGTTTCGTAAGATTTACAGGGGCAAATCATTCATCAGATGTTACTCGAATAGATGACTGGTTTGATCGATTAACACTATGGAAAGATCAGGGGATTAGTCAGATTAATTTTTTTGTGCATCAAACCATTGAAAAAGACTTGCAAATGTTGTCTGCTCGACTGATAACAAAGATTAATAAAGAATGGGGTTATGAATTACCGATTCCAGGTTCTTCTCAGGTTTCATTATTTTAATTGAAGTCCAATGGGGCAGTGGTCGCTTCCAAAAATTTCGTTGTGAATAGTTGCATCGTGGACCTTATTGGATAAGGATTTTGATGCAAGAAAGTAGTCTATTCTCCAACCTGCATTATTTGCTCGGGCATTAAAACGAGCACTCCAAAAACTATATTTAATTTCTTCAGGATACTTTTCTCGAAAGGTATCGATCAAGCCGATGTCTAGAATCGCGTTTAAACCATCAATTTCAGTTTGCGTATATCCACTGGTTTTGTTGTAGTTGCTTTTATCATTTTTCAAGTCGATAGACTGATGAGCTACATTAAAATCTCCTGTCACGATGATGGGTTTAACTTTTTCTAACTTAGCCAAGTAGTTAGCAAATGCAATATCCCAAGTAGATCGATAATCTAGTCGTTTTAATCCAGCACCACTATTCGGGACATAAACATTAACCAAATAAAAGTCCGCGTATTCAGCAGTAATAACTCGCCCTTCTTGGTCATGCTCTTCTATCTGAATATCTGCGGTAATTTTTATGGGTTCTGTTTTGGATAAGATAGCAACACCACTGTAGCCTTTTTTTACGGCAGAATTACTAAAAATAGAATAACCAGAAAGTTTAGTGAGAGCTTCTTGTACTTGATCGTCTTGAGCTTTTGTCTCTTGAATACAAAATATATCAGCGTCTAAATCTTGGATGATATCAATCAATCCCTTTTTGACTGAGGCTCGGATACCGTTTACATTCCATGATATTATTTTCATACTTTAAATTTAGTTGATGGATATGATTTTTTCTGTGTTTTTACCAATGCGTATCTCGTCATGGGGCATTTTCCCAATAATTGCCTGTCCAATTGGAGACTTAACAGATACAGCAAAAACCACTTGTTTATTCAGTTCTATTTTTCCTAAAGCAACGGATAGGTAAAGCATTTTTTTATTAGTTTCTACCAAAGCTCCTAGCTGAACGGAATTACACGATTTTGAGGCATTAATTTGATTAAGAATATTCATCTCATTGTTCAAATTAAAAAACTGACGATTGAGCCGATCCAATTCTTCATGACCCATAGCTCTGGCGGTTTCAAATTTATTACCTGCTGTGCTACTCTGTTCCCCCTCAATCGATTCTTGTACCTTATCAATAGCAGCCTGCATCTCGTCTAGCTGAGTTTGCAATTTTTCTACGCATTGATTGTAAAGGTCAGTTTTATTGATCATTACACGAAAGAGTTATTAAGGAAGGTATTTTTTATCAAAGTTGGGTTTTCTTTTTTCAAGAAACGCATCACGACCTTCTTTAGCTTCGTCTGTCATGTAGGCCAAACGTGTTGCTTCTCCTGCAAATACCTGTTGACCCACCATTCCATCGTCAGTTAGGTTCATCGCAAATTTCAGCATTTTGATACTGGTTGGCGATTTTTCTAATATTTCTTGTGCCCATTCGTAGGCAGTTTCTTCAAGTCTTTCATGGGGTACTACTTGATTAACCATTCCCATTTCGAAGGCTTCTTGGGCTGAATAATTTCTTCCTAAAAAGAATATTTCTCGTGCTTTTTTCTGACCAACCATTTTTGCTAAATAAGCAGAACCATAGCCACCATCAAAACTGGTTACATCAGCGTCTGTTTGTTTAAAAATAGCATGTTCTGCACTGGCTAATGTCAAGTCGCAGACCACATGCAAACTGTGCCCACCACCAACGGCCCATCCAGGGACTACAGCAATGACTACTTTGGGCATAAAACGAATTAATCGTTGAACATCCAATATGTTTAATCGGTGGTAATTGTCATCACCCACATACCCTTGAAGGCCACGTGCTTTCTGGTCTCCACCACTACAAAAAGAATATACACCGTCTTTTGAGCTTGGGCCTTCAGCACTTAGTAGTACAACTCCAATGCTTAAATCTTCTTGAGCATCATGAAATGCATCTAATAATTCACTCGTTGTTTTTGGACGGAAAGCATTACGAACGTCTGGCCTATTAAAAGCTATACGTGCTACACCATTACACTTTTTGTAAGTGATGTCCTCATATTCTTTAACTGTGGTCCATTTAACTTGAGTCATAACACAAAGGTATAGGTATTTTTTAAGGACAAATAGGTTTTAATAACTTGCTTCTACAATCTCTTTTACTGCATCTGGGGTAACAGCTTTGTGTTCACCAAGAGCTACCCAACCACGACTCTCTAATGCAGTGCTTACTTTTTCTGCTGTATTTTTAAAATCGTTTGTATATGCTGAAATACGAGTTGGTATGTCAAGCGAATGAAAGAAGGATTCTGTTTTTTCAATGGCTTGTTTGGCTCGTTCTTCGATGTTACCCTCTGTAATATTCCACACACGTTCACCGTATTGAGCTAACTTCTCTTTCTTATTTTCCAAGAAATAGGCATAATGTCTTGGGGCTATGATTGCCAAAGTCCGTGCATGGTCAATTCCGTGCAGAGCCGTTAATTCATGACCCATAGCGTGGATTGCCCAATCGTTAGGTACTCCTTTTTGTATGAGTCCATTAAGTGCCATGGTACAGCACCACATAAAGTTGGAAGCAATGGTATAATCGCTCGGGTTATCAATTAGTTTTGGAGCGGTATCGATTAGACTACTCATGATACTCTCGGCAAATCGATCTTGTAAATCTGCTCCAATAGGGTAGGTCATATACTGTTCCATAACATGCGTGAAAGCATCGGTGATTCCATTAGCCAATTGGCGGTTTGGGATTGATGCAACTACAGTAGGATCTAATACGCTAAATTTGGGAAACAAACCTGGTCCGCCCATGCCTAATTTTTGTCCCGTTTCTTTTCTAGAGATGACCGACCCACTGTTCATTTCAGATCCTGTTGCTGGGAGTGTTAAAACGGTACCAAAAGGCATTCCTTTTTCGGTTCGAATTCCTTTAGTTAGAATATCCCAGGGCTCTTCGCCTTCAAATAATGCAGCTGAAGATAAAAACTTAGCTCCATCAATGACGGAACCACCTCCCACAGCGAGGATGAAATTGATTTCCTCATTTTTTATAACGGATAATGCTTTCATAAGAATGGAATATTCTGGATTAGCAGGGATTCCACCAAATTCTACAATAGCGTGGTCTGATAAAGCGGAGACAACTTGGTCATAAATTCCATTTTTTTTGATACTTCCCTTGCCATAGAGTAACAATACTTTGGCTTGATTTGGTATATGTTTTTTTATCTTAGCAATTTCACCTTTTCCGAAGAGGATTTTTACGGGGTTTACGAGTTCAAAGTTGAGCATGATTATTTGTATTATTTGTAAAACACTTGGTTCACCATTTGGTTCAATGGTTGGAATGCTATTGATTAAATCCATAAATTCGCTTCATGTCACGATTTATAGCTCAAAGCAAAATGCAATATGATGGTTTGTACCAAGAAAGCATCAAAAATCCCGAAAAATTTTGGTCTGATTTTGCTGAAAAAGAGTTTATATGGCAAAAAAAGTGGGATAAGGTTTTAGATTTTGATTTACGAAAACCATCAATCAAATGGTTTGAAGGAGCCAAGCTGAATATTACAGAAAATTGCATCGATCGACATTTGGATACCATAGGCGATCAAACAGCAATCATTTTTGAGCCCAATAATCCTGATGAAGACTCACAACATATTAGTTATCGTGATTTAGCTGTAAACGTGAATAAAACAGCTAACATGCTTAAAGCATTAGGTGCAAAAAAAGGAGACAGAATTTGCATATACATGCCAATGACCCCTGAATTGGCATATACTGTATTGGCATGTGCTCGTATTGGTGCGATCCATTCAGTGGTGTTTGCTGGGTTTAGCTCTAAGAGTCTTTCAGACCGAATTGAAGATGCTCAATGTTCCATACTTGTTACGGCTGATGGTGGTTTTAGAGGACAAAAAATCACTCCATTAAAAGAGATTGCTGATCAGGCATTGAAAAACTGTAATTGCATAGATCGAGTATTAGTTCTGAAAAGAACAGGCACCGATATTACCATGCAAGAAGGGAGAGATGTTTGGTGGCATGAGGAGTTTGAGAAAGCTCATGATGAATGTCCTGCTGAAATCATGAGTGCCGAAGACATGCTCTTTATCCTCTATACAAGTGGCAGTACC